>CAKZVF010000168.1 GCA_937921995.1 uncultured Pirellulaceae bacterium | reverse complement strand
GAATCATCAAGGTCACACTGGAATTCAATCTCCCGGCCCAGCTCATGATCCACCAAACGCAGCACGCCCAATTCGCGCTCCGACGCAATCAGTTTCCACTGGCCGGCGTTTTCTGCCGGGACCACTTCGATCCCATTCTGGTCGCTGACAAAATCCAACTGCAAAGATTCCTCAAGCCCCGTGGAATTGCGGATCAACAAAACGGGTTGTGGAAACCGCGACCTCTCAAAAAAACGCCAGCGCGGTGAAAAAGAAACATCAGCGGTCGACAAACGACTTATCGCCAGAGGTGCTGGCACAGGATCCTCGTCAAGCACCACAGGTGGCGTCGGCGTCAAATCAGTGGGCGGAGTCGAATGAGTAATAACCGGTTCCTCGACGTTCGCCGGTTCTTCCCTTGGCTTGGGTAGAGGTGGCATAATCGGTTTGGGCAGTACCGGTTTCACAATGTCCGGAGGCAATTCGGGGGCCAAAGGCGACAGCACGTACTCTTTTAAACCCGGGATAAACAGCACTGCAAACAGGGCAGCAACCGCCAGAAACCCCAATCCGCCAAGCACCGGAAACAACAAATTACGTTTGGAAGCAGTCGCATCGGCATCAGTCGCCACATCGCCGGGCAACTCCGGGGGAAGCTTGCCTTGGAGACTAGGAACTTTTTTGGACTTGGTATCAGGCTTGGGCGGTTCGACCTTCAAACCGGTCGGGACTGTCTCCGCTTCAATCACCTCGACCGGGCGACTCTCGGTACCAGTGATCGTTCGTCCTTGCCTGGCAAAATCGGCAAGGTGACTGGTCGGGGTGCCCATGGGCCGGGTCAGATCCCATACAACGTTGTTTTGCCCCTGCTGTGTCAATTCAATCTCAGGCGAATCGGCCATCACACAACGAATCTGACATTGCACGTTCGGAGGCAGTCGCCGGTAGAAAGATGAAAAGGTAGTCTGCCACTGCTTCTCCTTGGGCAACAGCGACAGCGCCTCGTGCAACAGCGCCATCGAAGGCGTCGAAGGCCGAATGATCAGGTAGATGATCTTTCCGGTCTGACAGGTTTCGATCAGCTGCCCTGCCCACCCAGCGTCTCCTGTCACTTTCTTCCAGTACTTGCATGGCTTGGGCGATGAAACCTTATCCAGCAGCGGACGCGGCTGCAGGATTTTCGGTTCCCCCTGCCAGTCATTACAGAAAAACTGTTTGTCCAACAACAAACGCGATGGCCCGCCACCAGGGGTCGACTTGGACAGCGTCGTAACATGATGCGCTAACTTGTTACTGCGTCCCGAATAGTCCACGCCGAAATCCGCGACGCGCGACAGGACATGCCGCTGCTCGCCACCAACTTTGACTTGAAGAAAGGAATAGATAACTGGATTCTTCGCCGCCTCGGGAGACCCCGGCGTAAACAGATGGCGATACCCGCTCAAACTTTCCAGCATGCGAGTCAGGTTTGCGGCCATATTGGGTGTACTTGCCACCGTGCAAAAACCGCTTTTGCCAACCTGCAGACCACGTTCAGCTGAAGTAAATATGAGCTCTTCAATCAATTCCGACTCCTGCCATTAGCTTTCATCGGTGGCACGGGGTTTAGGACCTCGACGCGCGACCTTCACCAGCCGCGGCGCGCGATGCGCTAACGCCAACAACAACGGCACCTCGCACCAGACAGGATCAATGAAGTCCGTTCGAATGCGGTATTCACCCGACTGAGGATCCTTCACCGGAGAATCTCCCGTTGCACTGACGGGAATGAAGTAGACCAGATCAGAAATCGACTTCGAAGACGAAACGACCTCGGGGCACAAACGAACCAAAATCTCCTTCATTTGATCAGACACAAACTCGATTTTGTCCATGTCCAATAAATTGCATTTCATCTTCTCTGAATAAGCCCATGGCTGCGGCAGGTCGCCGATCAAGTCCGACCAAGCGTCGTACTTGGTGCAAACGACGATCAACGGTTTGTCCGATTTATCCTTGAGCCCCAATTCACTGTGCTTGCGAATTCGATTCACCATCTCGTTCAGCACCGACTCCTGTCGCGCGGTGACGGGACCGTCGTTGACTTGATGATCGTTACTCTTACCTCTGAGCGCACGACGGAAACGCGGATCTTGCGTGGGGTCAAAACAGTACAGCCATGACTGCGCGATCCCCAGATGGCGCGTCACAGGATTGGAGACGGTATCGGCACCGGGCAGGAAAGATTCGCCCGCGTTATCGTACACGCAAAGCAAACGAGACAGTTTGCGTGTCAATTCAGAATTGAAGTGATCGACCGAAGGTCGCAAGTCAAAATAGAACGGCTTGGGATAGGTCACCGCTTGATCAGCATATTGAACGACCGAATACCAATCGCCGGTGACATCGGTTTTCGCCAATTTCACCAAACCCGTTTTATCGGACGAAAAGAACAATTGGTCTTCGTAACTATTGAGGATCTTATTGCATTCGCCATCAGAATCCGAAACCAACAGATTGAAAAACTTGGGCAGCGTCTGACGAATCTTCCATGCCAGCGCCGCCAAGTAAAATGACTTTCCACAAGAAGGCGTTCCCGCGATCGACAACAAAAACGATCGAAACACCAAGACTGATCTTGGAATCTTCAGATGGCAGTGAGGGCAGCAAAAATCCTGACAGCTCAACCCTTTCACATCGATCGCGTTTCCGTGAGTGTCAAAGCGCGTCGGTCGAAACCGCTTGTTGGCATCAGGGCCAAGGCGATAATCCCCCATGAGATCTTCGTGGGCCGAAATCCATTTTACGTTCTCGACCGGAAAGTCTGTCCAGCAATTTGGGCAGGTGGAATCAGTCAGCAGTTCCGTGGTGACGTTTTGCACTGGCTTGGGATTCGGGGAAAAAAGGGGAATCAAATACAACTCTAGGATAGCCCGCAAGCATATCTATCTCAACAACTTTCGGTCCTCTGAATAACTTTCGCTCAAAAGGAGCGATCAGCCAACCTGAAGCAACGCTCCACAAACCAACGCAAAATTTTTGCTGGAAGTCCCCGCAAACCTGAGGACTTAGGATCGTCGCCACACGGAATAAAAAAGGGGAATGCCGCTGTGAAACCTTCGATATCCTTAGTCTATTTTCGTTGTTTTCTTAATTGTTCGCTGTATCGCTGCAATGTCTTGCGTTCGCGCGATGAAAGACTTGCTTCCCCGTACTGGTTGATCTTCTCCAAAATCGCGTCGGCTTTGAGTTTAAGTTTTTCGTCCGGACCTGCGGCGTCAGGATTGTGAATTTTCAACCCACCACTGTTACGAACTCGGTCAGCAAGCGATTCGGGCACATTGAGTCCGCTGAGATTCCAGCCCTGTTTGTGATAGAGAAACCCAAAAAGTGCACCGGCCGCATGGGCCTCCCAAGCGACACCGCTGCCCGGTGCTAATGCGTAATAGATGTTGACCGCCAACATCAGAACACCAAGCGCCCACGCTGGCATCTGCAAGATTCCCCAAAGGTAGAGTTTTTCATTGGGGAAATAGAAGATGAACAAAACGACCACCGCCGAAACGGCTCCTGATGCCCCCACCAGTGAAGCCTGTGGATTGCCTTGCAATAGATTCACGGCAAAGAACCCCAGAAATCCAATCACAATTGCGACCAGATAAAATTTCAAGAACTCGTTGCGCCCCAAACGATACTCAACCGACCGACCCAAAAAGTACAGCGTTAGCATATTGCCGCCGATATGCATCAGCCCCATCTTGCTGTCAATCGCCGCGTGGGCAAAACCGTGAGTCAACCACGTCCAGACGAAATACCACTGCTGTGTTTTGGCCGCCAGAAAATCGCCCAACCAATGAACACCAATGGGATCACCACCGGCCAAGGCACCAATGTCAGGGGTAAAGGCATCGGCAAAGAAAATAATCACGTTGATCGCGATCAGGATCGTCACCATTGAGTAACGTGACCAAGGCGAACCTGCCGGTTGATATTGGTTGTAATCCCGATCGTCAAAACCCATTTCGCGCCGACTCTCCAATCCTTTTACCGTCGAAACCTCAGCTGAACAGGTCAAACGCTTTAAATCAAAGCCCTCGAACGTCCGCCATAACATCCTGCACTATACCGTTGGCATAACTGAATAAAAACCAACTACTTTCCACTCTCAAAGAACTCTAAAACAGATTCTTGACTCGGTGCCTCCTCCGACGGAACCGTCAACGGCAACGTTTCGGTTTGAATCGATGTACGGGTCTGAGATTGATCCGTGAAATTCAACATCTGTGGTTCTGAAGAACTGCCCGATGGAGCATTTTGAATCGGAGCTGATCCAGCATCAAATTCGCGCGGTTGAGAATAAATCGTTTCCGGTGGTGTGATCGTCGTTGAAGGCAGTTGCTCGACAGGCGTGCCATAAATAGGCGGCTGGTAAACGGGGGTTTCATAAACTGGAGATTCGATCACGGGCGATCCAATTACAGGCGATTCGTAGATTGGCTGCCGTGTACTGGAGCCCTCACTGTAAATCGGCGAACTGTAAATCTCCCGGCTTGAGGTCGCTGCGTCGAACGCCGGATACTCTCGGATGTATCCACCGCCCGTTGAAACCGGCATTTCTGTGTTCTCAGTGCTGCCAAGGATTCTGGCCGCTGCCGACCCGACCTGCCGCCGCAACATAATTTTCATGTCCTGCAACTCTTTTAGCTGTTGCTGCAAGGCATCCAGCTCTGCCTTTTTCTTGTTTTCAACGGACACAATCAGGTCGCGATCCTTTTCCATGTTCTGGTTATCGGATTCCAAATCAGCCTGAATGCGGATGCGCTCTTGGATCTGTTCTTCCAAGTTTTTCGCGATCGCGTTGTCGTGAGTTACGTTGTCTTTCTTTCGACCTTCCAAAGCTTCTACCAACTTGGCGGCTTGGCTTTGGAGACTACTGAACATGAACGGATAGTCGCGATATTTTCGGACGTAGACTCGGTCGATCTCTGTCACATCTTCGGTTTGCGGAAACGGCGGAATGGTCGTTCCGTCACGTTGATAGCCCTCAGCGGACAACTGATCAATGGTGACCTCATCGCCTTCCTCGAAGGTTACTTTCTTTCCCAAGTGCAGGTTGCGTGAAACGGCATGGCCCAGCAACGTAAACGGGCCATCGGCATTGAGATTTCCCTCGGCGTCAACGGTGTACTCTTTGGACGCTTTATTGAAGCGATACCTAACGTGGACTTCTTCGGGACGAGGTTGAAAAGCACCCGTTTTTCGTGCTCCCTGATTCGCCTCTACCCAGTTTTGAATTTTCCCCAACGAGACGCCATCAAACGCATAGCGATCGATCAAACGCTCGTACTCGGCACTCTCTACATCAAAAGGAACTTTCTCGGCGGGAAAGAACTGGGTTTGCAGGATCTGGCGAAACTGATCAATGGACATCTCGTCAACGTTCATCCCCTCCTTCGCCAGCGCCGCGATCGCGCCCTTGAAAGCTCCGCGGCGATCCAAAGGCATCTTCTCGTAAATTGACCAAGTACTCGTTGGAGACGCGGCTTCCGCCTTATCGACGATCTGCAAACCCCGCAGCACAAAGCCTTCGCGCGATGGCTCTTTACCTTCCTCGCCACTAATTCGAAACCCACCAATGTAGCTGACCGGATAAGCACGTTGATTGATGACTTGATCGCGAAAGACTTGGACTTCGATCCCTGCCAATAGCGCTAACTGGTTGTCTTCACCTTCGGGAACAGGGTTCGCAAATTTAAAGTCCCAAAGCCCCGCTCCGGCGGCCGCAACGTTTCCGCCCGACCAAACTCGGCCACGCCCCATCAATTCCAAATTCAGCTTATTGCTAACGCCACGCAATGAGTTTTCTCCGTAGCCGATGTCACTGGGCTTGCCGTAGATCGCTTCATTCAATTGCGCACTGGCGGACGCGTGCTTCTTCTCGATGTCGATCAGCGCCTTGACCGCTTTGCTGCGTTTGTAGAACACCTGAGCCATTCCTGCGGTCGCGGCAACACCGGCCAGGAATGTCAAAATCAAAAACACCGTGTTGACCCAGTGCCAGTGCTTCGCAGCCATCACGCAACCTGCGATCAGGACAACAAGGATAATTCCGTAGACAAGATAAAACATGTGCCGATTCCGGTCGGGTTGATTTGGTCAATCGCTGGTGCTGGTGATATGGTTGCTCGATCGTTCCCAACGGAAAGGACTTGAGCCACGATTCTTAATCGCCGGCCAAGCCATCGAACGAAGCTGACTCAGCCCCCTGATTCGGCGGTTGGGCCAATGGGCAATCTGAGCGAACTTTAGGGCTTAAAACGCGCCAATCTAATAATACATTCGAGAACCAGATCGCCGACAGAAATAAGCCAACTTTAACGATAATTTACGCAGTTTAATGGTCAATTTGGCGATGCCTGCGGAGGTAATCTCGCCATCCGCTTAGACACCATTTTCTGCTATCGGCGTTAAGGGAGTCCCAGCTTTTGATTTGTATTTTTTCCCCTCCCCTTTGTCCGCTGCCGCCACAAAACCTCAAGTCATAACCCCTACGGACCCGATTTTCCTTTCAATGGGAGAAATTGAAGTAACCCGTAAACTTCAACAAGCCGCGTTTCTAACCCAAGCGCCAGGCGACCCGCGGTCTCGAAATCCCGCATTCGAACCTCCGCAATAGCTCCCGCTTGGACCGAAACAATGCGCTGCGACACTTAGTTGTCACAGGCAAAGGAGCTGCAGTGACCCAAGGGACCTCGAAACCGGCACGGCTCAGGCAATGCTTAATGGTAATCCTCGCTCTGCAGATCTGCACTGCGATCGGATGCCACCGCGGGTACTATCGCCGCCAAGCCGATGCCGAAGCGCGGCGGCTGGTCGCTGAAAAGACCTGCGACCCGCGCTGGGACAGCGCCGACGGTTCCCTGGAAATCGTCCCCCAGTCGCGGATGTTCAATCCCTTTTCCTCCGATCACGCTCCTCTGCCGCCGGACGATCCTGAATCACACAAACTGATGCACTGCGTCGATGGTCGAGAAGGTTATCCGCACTGGCACTCTAATGGCGACACCGACCATGTCGAAAACCCAACCTGGAAGTCCTACTTGCCGGTTAACGAAAATGGCCAAGTCGTCCTTACGCTCGACCGCGCTTTCCAATTGGCTTCGATTCACGCACCGGTGCTACAACAGCAGCGCGAAATTCTCTACCTGTCCGCGCTCGATGTCAGCCTTCAGCGTTTTGGATTTGACACGCAACTGTTCGCCGGACACAACAGCTTCATCACCACCCAAGGCCGATTGCGCAACCCGCTGCTGGGATCTCGCACGCAGCTGTCACGTTCTTTAGGCGTCAACGGCGGAGGCATCAATCTCAATCGCTTGGGCATCACCGGAGCCACCTTTGCGGCAGGTCTGGCCAACTCCCTGGTCTTTAATCTGGCCGGTAACAACACGCAGACCGCCAGTTCTCTCTTCGATTTCTCGATCATCCAACCGCTGCTGCGCGGTGCCGGTCGCGACCGAATCATGGAATCGCTGACGCAGACCGAACGGACGTTATTGGCCAACGTTAGGCAATACGAACGTTTCCGACGAGGATTTTATCTTCAGGTTGCCACCGGTAGGTCTACCGGTGCCGGGCCCAATCGCACAGGCAACTTTCTCAACCTTCCCACCGCGGCATCGACGCAAGCCGGCGGCTATCTGGGGCTGTTGCAGCAACAACAACAAATCAGAAACCTCGAATTCAATCTCCGCCTGCTCGAAGCGGTGCTGGATCAGTTCAGAACTTTCTTCGAAGAAGACCGCATCAACAAACTGCAGATTCGCCAGTTCGAAGCCACCGTTTTCCAACAGCAACAGAACCTGCTGAACACGAAAGTCGCCTACGCCAACACGCTGGATCAGTTCAAACAGACGCTCGGACTACCACCGTACCTAGACGTTGTGATCACAGACCCCATGCTGGACCGATTCAAGATCATTGGCGACAACATCAGCGACCGTATCACCGACGTCAGCGCCCTGAGAATGAGAGCCGGTTCGGTGATCGACGATCAAGTCGATCGCATCAATGAATTCAAAAGAGCGCTGGAGGCCGACAGCCCAAGTGACATCAAAAACATCGTCACCAGTGTTGAACTACTCAAACCCATCATCGATTCGGCGCTGGCGACAGTGAAAGACGTGCGAGACACCGATTTTGCCGAAGTTGCAGATGACATTGATCGGCTGGCGGCGTTGCGTGAGGATCGGATCGCCTATTTGAAGCAGTTGAGCCAAGACATCGTCAGCGGGAAAGTTGATTCGGAAGTCGAAGCCCAAATTTTCGCCGCTGAATCGATCCCCAACGCCGCCGACATTGAAAAGGACTTGTCTGACAAAGAAGAATTACTCGATGAAATCGAAGCCGACCTGCAGTTGGTCGCCGACCAGATCAAAGATCTTCCATCGGCAACCAAGGGCATGCAGGATCCAGCCATCGTCGAACTGATCAACGACAATTTCCAAACAGCTACTCCCGGCATCCTCACCGAATTGGACGGCTTGATTCTTGAACTATCACTTCTCCAAGCCAAAGCGCGATCCAATTCGATCGAAATCCAAAAGGTCGACATCGGTTCTGAACAAGCCTTCGAGATCGCGCGGTGCCTACGGCGAGACTGGATGAACGCGCGTGCCTCTCTGGTGGATGACTGGCGGAACATCGAATTCGTCGCCGACCAATTGGAATCGCAAGTGGATTTGGTATTCGAAGGCGATATAGGCAACACGGGCGACAATCCCTTCCGCCTTCGGTACGAAACGGGCCAGCTACGCGCCGGCGTGCGTTTCGACGCCCCGATCGTCCGCATCGCAGAACGGAACAACTATCGCCAATCGCTGATCAACTACCAACAGTCGCGCCGGCAATTCTACCAGTTCGAGGACGAAGTCAGCCGCAATCTACGACAAATCATTCGCAATATCGACCGCAACAAAGTCTTGTTTGAACTCAACCGCCAAAGCATTCAAGTCAACATTGATGCCGTTGAACTCTCACGTGCGAGACTGGTCCAACCACCGCGACCGGGGGCTCAATCGTCCTTCAGTGACACCACCGCGCGCGACCTTTCGCAAGCCATCACCGGACTCAACAACGTGCAGAACCAATACGTCCAAGCGTGGGTGCAATACGAAGTCCTCAGGCGGAGCTTAGATTTCGACATGGGCACGATGACATTGGATCCCTTGGGCCAATGGTCAGACCCCGGCATCATCGACGGCTCGATCGGCATCCGCGTCGCCAATCAATTAGGCATCGAACTTGACTGTCGATTCTGCGACGGCATCAACACCGTCGACACGATCAGCCAAGTCATCCCCGAATTCTACTCCGACGCCCAACCGCTGGAGTTCGAAGAGGAATAAATATTCGGCAACGCGTGCCCCAAGGTAGTGGACGAGGCCACGAGTCCGGCCCCTCCATTAAACGTTGACAAGGATGATCCATTGTCTGTTTAACGACAAGCCGGCAGGCGACTGCGTTTCGTGCCGCCAACAAACACGGTCGCCTTCCGGCTTGTCGTTAAACGGTTATCCAATGCACTCCAAAAGTAAGCGCTATTGAGGAACGAACTTAGCCGAAATAATCAACCGCGTTCCTAAATACCGCCAGTCCTTCGCCCTCATCCTTCAACCCCTCGCGCGTCCAGCGCGGATGATGAGTCGGGTCGATGAAGCGTTCGGGATGCGGCATCAATCCGAAAATGCGACCTGTCGCATCGCAAACACCCGCGACGTTTTCCTTGGAACCGTTAGGGTTGGCCGGAAATTCTAAATCCGCCCCGTTGCTGCCATCGGCGCGGCAATAGGTCAGCGCCAACTGGTTATTAGTTTTCAGATTATCCATCACCTCGGCATCACGCGCGACGAATTGACCCTCGGCGTGAGCGATAGGCAAATACATGTGATCAACGTCTTTAAGGAAAACGCACTTCTCATTGTCGGTCTTCAAATTCACCCAGCAATCAATGAAGCGTCCATGATTATTCCACGTCAACGTCGCCGGCAATCCAGATTCATCGCGCGGCAGCAGAAAACCTGTCTTGATCAAGATTTGAAAACCATTGCAAATACCTAGAACCAATTTCCCCGCGTCATGAAATTCACCAATCGCGGCCGCCAGCGTCGACTGCATTTGCGAAGCCAACACGCGACCGGCAGCAATATCATCGCCGTAACTAAAACCGCCAGGCAAACACAGAATCTGGTAATCCGCCAACACCGACGGATTTTCCATCAGCTGATTGATGTGAATATAGTCGGCCGCCGCGCCAGCTTTTTCAAAGGCGTAGCCCGTCTCTTGGTCGCAGTTGGTGCCCGGAGCGCGAAGAATGATGGCTTTGGGTTGTGGCATGGAATTTCGCAATAACTAAGGTCTTAAAAAGCGTAGCTGGGGCACGCTTGCCCGAGCCAAAATATGCAAATCAAAAAGTTCTAACTAACAAAGGGATCTGAAATCCTCAAACTACCGGCGGTCAACCATCAGCTCCAGTTCAGCGGCGACTGCCAAGCTTCTTTCAACTCGCCGATCGCAGTGTCGATCAGCTGCTCATCTTCGGTCGCAATCGTCAGCTTCATCGAATCAGTCACGCTTCCTACTTGGCAGAGAGCCACATCAGACATCGCCCCCTCAAACGCCGCTTGGTTGCTTGGTTCTACTTCGACGATGAAACGCGTATTGGATTCCGAGAACAAAAGCACCAAATCCAACAGCTCCGCATCCACATCGCCGGCGACTTCCATGGTCGTGATATCAATATCCGCACCCAAACCACCCGCGAACGCCATCTCGGCAATCGCGGTCGCAAAACCACCTTCGCTAAGATCATGACAACTGCGAATCAGCCCTGACGAAATCGCGCCGTGCAGTTTCGCAAACGTCAGCTTGGCAATGTCGGTGTCGACCGTTGGCACGTTGCCACCAGAACCGCCGGTGACCAAATTCCAATGCGAACCGCCCAAGTGATCGCCTGTGATGCCGACCTGATAAAGCAAATTCCCCGCCTTCTTCAAATCCATGGTCACGCAATTGGCAACGTCGGGAACCTGTCCCATCGCGCTGATCAACAACGTCGCAGGAATCGAGATCGTCTGGCGGTTGCCCTCGGCGTCGGTGTAACTGAACTCATTGTGCAGACTGTCTTTGCCGCTGATAAAAGGCGTCTGCATCGCGATCGAAACATCTTGACACGCAATCGCAGCCCGAACCAGCGAACCCAAAGTCTCCGGCCGATCGGTGTAGCCCCAGCAGAAATTATCCAACACCGCAATCATCGACGGGTCGGCTCCAACCGCGACGCAGTTCCGCAGCGCTTCGTCGATGGCACTGGCGGCCATGTGGTAGGTATCCATTTCTCCATAATGTGGATTCATACCACAGGAAATCGCCAACCCGCGGCGCGAATCAAGCACCGGCCTCACCACCGCCGCGTCTCCGGGGCCATCGTTTTGAACACCCACTAACGGCTTGATGACGCTGCCGCCTTGGACTTCGTGATCGTACTGGCGAATGATCCAGTGCTTGGACGCCACGTTCAAGGAACCCAAAATCTGCTTCAAACCCGTTTCGAAATCGGTGCTGCCGCCGGCGGTGTAAACGGCAGCTTCGGCCGGCGAGTAGTTTGCCTGCCGCACAATCGGCGGACGTCCATCATGCAAGAACGCCATCGACATTTCACAAACGGTCTGGTCGCCATACTTCAGCGTCAAATTTTTCGTCGGCGTGAATTTGCCCAAGACAGTTGCTTCGACCGATTCATCGGCACAAAGTTTTTCAAACGCTTCCCAATTTTCTTCTGGAACCGAAAACACCATGCGCTCTTGAGCTTCGGAGATCCAAATTTCGGTGTAGGACAAACCCTCGTACTTCAGCGGCACCCGA
>CAKZVF010000167.1 GCA_937921995.1 uncultured Pirellulaceae bacterium | reverse complement strand
GGTAACTTTGGCGGTTCGGCGGCGTTTGCTGAGATGTTGTTGCAAAGTCACGCGGGCGAGGTGGAGCTTTTGCCGGCTTTGCCTTCGGCGTGGCCAAACGGTTCGGTGAACGGCTTGCGGGCGCGGGGTGGATTTGAAGTGGACATCGCTTGGGAAGATGGTCAGCTGAAACAAGCAACCATCCGATCGCTGCAGGGTAACCCACTGAAACTTCGTTGCCGAAGAAAGTCTGGAGAAGAAACGGCATCATTGGAGATCGCCAAAGGTGCAACTGCCACGTGGGGCGGCCAATAGTCAAACGGCCCTTAGCAAACGAATATGAATGATGCGATTTGCGATTCTATTCGTTTTGATTGGACTGCCCTGTTGTGGCAGTTTGTCCAAAAAATCCCTAAACAAACGGTGCCGTATGCATCACAATGGGCACCATGTCTGAGGTCTCAATTCGAAACTCGGTTGTTCGAGAAAACAAAGGCAAAACATTGAATCACTTTTCAACAGCGCACAAACCGCGGAAGCACTATGAAGAAACTACTACTCTTGGTCGCCATTTTCATCTCACAAATCGGGCCCGTGTTTGCTCAACAACCGACACCGGCAGAAGTGCTTGATCTGTCATGCTGGAAAATATCTTTGCCCATCGATGCAAAGGGGACGGGCAAAGCCACGACGATTGACGAAAAAAAGATTGCCGATGGTTTCGTAGACAAGGAGAACTTCTATGTCAATGAAGCCGGAGACGGCGTCGTGTTCAGTTCGCCCATCAAAGGCGTTTTGACATCCAAGAATACGACTTACACGCGTAGTGAATTACACGAAATGCTTCGTCGCGGAGATACGAGTATCCCTTCGCACGCTCCAGGAAAAGGGATCAATAAAAATACTTGGGTGCTCAGTTCGGCCCCCGAAGCGGACCAGAAAAAAGCCGGAGCCGTCGATGGCACGCTGGACGCTGTCTTAACCGTCGACGAAGTCACCACGACCGGCGCTGTTTGGCAACAGGGGCGCGTGATTGTCGGCCAGATCCATGCCACAGACGATGAACCGGCGAAACTTTATTACCGTAAGTTCCCACACCACCAGCGCGGGTCGGTGTTCCTTGCCCATGAACCCGTCGGCGAAGATGACCAGATGTATTCGCTGATCGGCACGCACGTTCCCGACTACTACACTCAAGATGGAGAAGTCGTCGAACCTGCCGACGGTATCAAACTGGGAGAGAAGTGGGGGTACCAAATTAAAGTGGTCGGCAATGAGTTGACCGTAACGATTCGGCGCGAAGGCAAAGATGATGTCGTGCAGGTTGTCGACATGTCAAAAAGCAAATACGACGCAGGCGGCCAATACATGTACTTCAAAGCGGGCGTCTATAACCAGAACAAAACGGGTAAACCTGAGGAACGTGCGACCGCGACCTTTTACGATCTGAAAGTGACACATTGATTAGCTTTGGAGATAGCATTTCTGGGTTTGTCGTTGCTGATCACTCGCGTGGGAAATCCTCTGCCGTCGGTCAAGTTGTTGATATTGGCTGGCAGGATACGAGTGGCTGCACGGAAATAGCCATTTCCCCCTTAAATCATGTGCTTTAACTTACATTGAACGCGATACGAACTTGCTTTATATCGAGATAAAGGTAAAATTATTGATGTAAAGCTACGTCCTCCCAAATCTTCCTGTCTCTTAATGTTTCCATCATTGACCGGTTATTACGCCGCTCAATGACACGGTTGCCTAAACTACGGTACGGAAATGGAACGCTGGCAGCACGCAACTGTGCCGTTGCGTTTTCGATCAACCAAATTGATTTGAGGCACCGCGTACTTCCTAAAGCATCTAATTTTCTCGGTTTGAATAGAGACATTTGTTTCGCATCAAAACCGTCATGCCCAATTGGAGTGTAAGAAGTTGAATTCTAAACTGCGATTCCCCATTCGCGCTTGTCTCTCAGCAGCCCTCTTGTTCCTTTGCTGTTCTGTTTCACATGCTGCGGACGTTTACTGGAGCGGGACTGCTAGTTCGGATTGGGACAACGGGTTCAATTGGAATAACGGATCTGGTCCAGCGGATACGGACTACGTTTACATTCTATTTGGAACCGTAGACTTTGATTCGCCAACCAACAGTCCTGCGATGCGCGGATTTCGGCAGAGCGCGGGAACGCTGAACATCATTTCGGGTGATCTCAATGTCGCGCAGCTTGCTTCTGCCTACAGTAGTTTCAATGGCGAGGTGATTCAAACAGGTGGAGTTGCCGGAATTAATGCGGTTGAGATCGGAAGTGAGCCCGGAGGCGAGGGCACTTACACGCTCAACGGTGGCGAGTTACGTATCGCGCGCGGCAGCGGAGGACATTCGCTTTATCTGGGAGCCAGCCGCAACGGTTCGGCCAGTGGTGTTGGTCGTCTGACGATCGCCGGTGGAAAAATGGTCACTCGCGATCAAGCCAAAATTGGCGATGCCGTGGCGGGTACGGGAGTTTTCACCGTATTGGGAAGCCAAGCATCTGAGATTGGTATCGGCGGTGCCAACACTGACATTGATGGAGCTTGGACACAACACGCCGGTTCGTCGCTGGTTGTTCGTTTCGACTCCGGCGGTTGCACACCGATCTTTATTCATGATAACACGAACGACGATCCCAATAAGCCCACCAACGCGACGTTCAAAGCCGGTGCAATTCTTGACGTTGACCATCTTGTTGGCGATGGCGGCGGGACTTGGACCGTGCTGGAAGTTGAAAACGGCGACGTTGACGACGAAGGATTGGTCTTCGCACCCGGAGTCGATACCAGCATCTGGTCATTCAGCGTCGACAATTCCGGGGCCAACGGGAAACTGCTGGTGACGGCCGTTGGTGATCCTGTTGGTGTAGATTTGATTGTTGGTAACACTCCACAGCAAAAAATGCGGTACGGCATGGACTACGAGCGTCTATGGTTTTGGACCGGTGGATTGAATGCTGCCGAACGGGATGACATCGCCAAGTGGTCTGCTATTGATACGCGGATTGACTACATCCGCGTTGCAATGAACAGCGCCTACGAACTTGAAGAAGGTGTTTTCAACCTGTCGGCTTACACGAACAAAATTATTCCCATGATGCAGGAGATGAAGGATGCCAATCCAGATCTCAAGTTCTTTGCGTCGCCACGCCCGCTCAATGAAGCCTATCCCGACAAGCGTTGGAACGGGCAAAACGTGACATGGCAGCCGTACCCGATCTGGGTAACCGGAGCAACTACGCCCATATCAGGCGATTATGACTTCAACGATATAAAGTGTGGCGAGTACATTGAACGTTACCTTTTGTTGATGGACGACTATGGCTTCAAGATTAGTTTCTTGGACTTAAGCAATGAGTGGCAGTCGAATGTGGGTGGTGGTCGTATTACGCAATCAGACGCTCGCGATGTCGTTGAGTACCTTCGTAATAGTACAGCGCTGGCCAATAGAAATATCGAGATGCCCAAGTTCGTTGGTCCGTCATCTTGGAACTACTCCCAAGGCGGCAGTTGGATCAGCAATCTCAATACGGCGGCAAAACGCGCCGCGATTGATATCGCTTCGGGGCACAACACCGACCGCACGGGTTCTGCACAAGGCTTCGCCGATGAGGTGCATGCCCTGATGGATGAGCATCCCGATTGGAATCCAGAAATTTGGAATACAGAGGTGCACGGTTGGAAAAGCACATCTAGTGAGAACGAGACCACTTCGTTTTACTATATGCTTGAGAAAATTCGCGCTGGTTTCTCTGGTTTGAATGGTTGGTTGGCGATCGGCACGACGGGGCAAGGGCACGCCTACATCCTGAATCCAAGTGGGACGCCGACCCGAAACGTGAAGTACTTCATTTTCAAGAAGCTGAGTGAAACATCGAACTATGGTCATGCTTTGGACATCATTTCCGAACCGTCGCAACTCTCCCACACCGCGGCGTTGATAAGAGGAAACCTGATGACGGTTTGGGTCATCAATCAGGGGACGTCGAGCGTGCCGTTGATCGTTACCCCTGCCGGTCGTACGATCTCCGAATCAAATGTAAGGCGGACGAGGTGGACGGATCCCAGCAATGTCGAAGGATTTGTGACCCACGAGCCTGTCTTGTCTAATGCCTCGTTCTGGTCTTCGATTCCGCCTGAATCGGTTTGCTGCTTCGAAATTTTGCTCGAGCCAGAGACTTTCCCTTACACCGTTATCCAAGCCGAAACCGAAGATGCTCGAAATGGTATGAGCGAAGAACAATCCGGCGACGTTGGCGGTACTCTGAACTTCGGCAACATCAACGATAACGCATGGGCGCGATATGACGATGTTACATTGGTCGAAAATTCGGCGATGCGGTTTCGCGTTGCCCGTCCCTCAGGTCGGCGGGACGGGTGGATCGAAGTTTACCTAGGTGCCTCAGGAGCCTCGACGGCCAGCATTTTGGCAGGTAAGCCGGTCGGTAAAGTAGCCGTCCCCGAAACCGGCAACTGGCAGGTTTACGAAACGGTCGAGGCTGCTCTTGAATCGGCTGCCGGGAATTATGATGTTGTGCTCAACTTCGACGAAGTCGGCAGCAACAGTGGCGGA
>CAKZVF010000166.1 GCA_937921995.1 uncultured Pirellulaceae bacterium | reverse complement strand
ATCAACTCGATTCAGTTAGGCTACACAGCTCACAGGCTTTCGTTCGATTGATAGAACAGTCCACCGCTTGAAAGAAATTACGATGACTGAATCGCAAATATCAAAACCACGAAATTGGTGGCCAAAGGTGGCAGTCGTTTTGCTGGTCTTGGCTGTTGTCGCGATCGTCGCATGGATGGTCTTGAAGAATGTTGCTCGCGCCCGTGTCGAAACGAATCTTGCAGAGCTGGGATTCGGCGAACCGACGATCCGACGTGTTTCTTTGGGGGCAAACGGGGTTTCGGCCAGCGACATTTCATTCGCGCGTAACGGCGAAAGCCTACCCTGGATAACGCTTCAAGAGCTCGTCATTGAGCACCCGCTGAGCGGCCTGGCCGCTGGCGACAATTTTTACGATCGGATCGCGATCGAAGGTTTGCGAGCGATTGTTGATCTTCAAAGTGAAGAATCGGCACAGCCTTTTGATCTGTCTGAAATTGACATTCCAGCAAAACGCCTCACGCTTTCCAACGCGACCCTTGCCCTAGCTCAATCGAATCGACCTCATGAATTGACACCGCAAAATGAATTCGTCGTCAACGACATTAGCGCATCGATAGAGCAAACCAGCACAGGCATTGAACTCAACGGAAAAATCGGTGATTTGGCTGGCAGCACGTGGAAGCTCGCCGGCGAGGCAACGGCTTCCAAAGAACGATGGAAGGCAAAACTCAGTTCTGATCAAGTGCAACTGGTCGATGGTCAATGGCAGACGTTCCCTGGAATGCCAGAGGGGATCGGCAAACACATTCAAGTGAATCTCGAAACCGACGCAAAGATTGAGTTGACTTCAAACCCAGATGATGGATTTCAATACGAAGTTGAAGCACATCTAAAGCCCAGCAAAGTGAATTTCCCAAAATTCAATCTTCCATTTGCAATCCATGGCGGCAAAGTAACTGCCAAAGATGATCTAATCGAATACCACAACTTGTCTATGTCGACCGATGGCGAAGACGCTTTCAATGTCTCAGGTTCAACTTCCGTCAGTGCATTCCCAATCCAATCAACATTCGATGCGGACTTCTCTAATCTGGATGTTGAGACCTTACGCAAGTTGGCAACAGCGATTCCGCCAGAAGTAACGGGAAAAGCGTCCGGGCACGCATCCGGTTCTGTCGACGTGGAGAACGACCTTAGAACGACGGTTGTCATCAATGGCAAAGGCAACAGTTCAACGGCACGGTTTGGATCGATCATTGCCCAATCTTCAGATATTGATGTACAGATTACTCCACTGATTTTCGACCGCCAACAAGCAGTTGAATCTATTGGCGGTTCGCTGACCGTAACAGCCAAGGCAGAACGTCAATCAGCGGCCGATGTTTTCTCTGCGCTTGAATTAGATGAACTTGAACGTCAGTTGGAAATTGAAGCCGATGCCTCGGGCAGGCTGCGATTGAAGATCCCCTTTTCGACCGCTGAAAAGATTGAAACGTGGGAGATGAGCGTTTCCGCAACGGCGGGGAGCGGCAAGGTAAGCAAACAACCAGTCCGAGACATTCGGCTTGAAGCCACGCTGGAAAACGGCCTGCTGGACTTCACCGATGTTGTCGCGTCGCCGGTCGCTGGAATAGATGAAATTTCGCCCGATCCAAATTCGCCCAATCCAGACGGTGAAAACGAACCTACCGCGCTGCTACATGCAAGTATTCAGTGGCCGCTATCTTCAACGGAATCTCTTTCTGACCTGGGCGTTCTTAATTTCCAAGGCCAGAATGTTCCAACGAATTGGTTGGTCGCACTCATTGATCGACAGATCCAAAACACGGCTGGAATTGACCAAAATCCTGCTTACCGGTCCCTTGAACAACTGACGGGACAGACGACTTTTCAAACGGCACTCAATGTTGACGCCAACGCACCGACGGACATGCTGCGGTGGTCCGGCGAAGGAACGATTGTTGATTCTACCATGGTCGCCGCAGGTCAACGGTTGAGCGAGCTTAACGCCAGACTTGGCCTGCAACAGGGAGTCCTAACACTCTCCAGCTTGCAGGGCAATTTTGAAGGTGGTGGCAACGTTAGTTCCAGTGGCGAGTTCAACTTAGCAAAAGGTTCTTTCGATTCTGCGAAGTTGACCGCAACGTCAATACCGCTGCGATGGATAGCAGGTGTGGCAGCCCAACTGACACCCGCCGCTGGCGAACAGTTGAACAACATCGGTCTTGGGAAAACAGATTCAAAAGACCAGCTCGACGGACAACTGTCCGCCCAATTCGAATTGTTGCCCAAGGTAGAAGGGGAACCATTAGCACTCAATGCTGACATCACTTCGAAGCGTTTGACCGTGAAAGGAGAAGCTCTATCAAACGTTTCTCTAGCGGGGAGAATTGATGCCAATTCTGTCACCGTCGATTCTGCAAGCGCTAAGGTTGGCGATCGAGGCGTGTTTGACTTAAGCGGAAATTGGAGCCTCGCGAAGCAGGCCGGCGAAGGCAGATTAAAATGGGAACGATTGCCGATCAAATGGCTGGCAAACTTCACCAACGCGCGCGGCAACATCTTCACCGGTTCAACTTCAGGCAACATCAATTTCTCAAAGCGTGATGATGATGACAATCCCATCGCCTATCTGATCGACGGTGCGATTCGGGCAGAGGGACTGAAACTAGCTGGCCTGAAAATGCGTACGGTCGGCTTTAAACTTCGCACCGTTGAAGACGCACTCGTGTTCGACGAATTCCAAACGACAGGCGACATGCAAGAAGTCGACGTCGCCGGGAAGCTGAAACTTAAACGGCCTTTTGCTTATGAGTTGGATGGGACGATCAAACAACTCTCCTTGGCAAAAATATTTGCGCTCCCTTCGGTGACCGAAAAAATTAAATCTGCGTCCGTGACTGGTATCGCGAATGGGAAGTTTGGACTACAAGGCAATCTGGAAGAAATGCAAGTGAACTCTACCGGCGACCTTGCGCTTTCGAAATTGAACTTCAATGGCAAACGCCTGAGCGACATCTCCGCAACTTGGAACCATCTGGGAAGTGATTGGAAAAACTCAACCCTTTCCCTCTCGGCACTGGGTGGGAAGATGAAGATGACGGAATTGAGCCAACTTCCAGAGCGTATCAAAGTGGAACTAACGGACGTCGATGCGCAGGAACTAACAACATTGGCCAGCCTACCGACGAAGCTGACCGGAATCATATCTGGCGACGCATCGTTGAACGACTGGGGCGTTGAGGCAACACGCTGGGCTGACTTCAACCTGCGTGGTGCGTCAATTTTGACTGGCAATGTCGAAATAGGAGACTTTTCATCCGCTGTGGCGTTCCGCGACAAAACGTTGAAGTACTCGGCCGGAGGCAGGGTGCTCAACGGCAGAGTCGTGGCCGAGGGAAGTACGGCGGTGAGCTCAGCGCTTTTGGAAACAGAATTGCCGGTGAATGTTCAATTTACCAACGGATCTTTGAACCAATTGCATCGCATCACTGGTGGCCCCGGCTTTCTGCGTTCTCTGCAAGGAAGCCTCGCGGCAAGTGCTGACTTGAAAATTCGATTGGATCAGATGCCATCAGGTACCGGCAGCGTGAAACTAAGCGACCTAACTTACAACGGAGAACTTGTCACTCGGCGGGTGTCTACCAATGTAAAATTGGAAGACGGAAATCTGAATCTTGAAAACTTGCGGGCTGATCTCAAACGCGGCGAGATTTCTGGGAAAGCTTCGATTCCGATAACAACCTACTCGCCGGGAACCTATGAACTGGACGTACGGAGCTTTGATTTGCAACGCTTCCTTAAAGTCGCCATGCAGGATCCCATCGACGGCGTCGGCTTGATCGACAGCCGGATCACAGGACGCATTGGACAGACGATTTCCGGCCAAGGGTCAGTTTCGGTCAATCGCGCAGCTGTCCTTGGCTTGAGTGGAAGAACTCTGCGGCTGCCGATCCACTTCCAATATCAACCCTCCCAACAGTCGGCAAAAATCGAGTTTCGACGTTCACGGTTCCAAGTGTTCAATGGGAAGGTAACGGGAAAGGCTTCGATCGAGCTCGGCAGAAGCACGCGCGTGGATGCCGACCTAAAGGTCTCCAACCTCGAAACAGACGCTCTCCTTGAATCACTGGCAGGGTTAAAGAATTCGGGGCAAGGAAAGTTAAGTGGCCGTCTGAAGTTGAATGGGAACTATGTCAATTCCGCACGCGATTTAAAGGGCTCGTTTACGGGGAACTTGGATCGAGCCAACGCGTTCCAATTCCCTTTGCTGGAATCGTTTGCAAGATTCCTTGGCGGCAACCAGCTCCAGTCTCGTGATTTCGAGTCGAAGGATATTGACCTAAGGCTCTCCAATGGGCGGATTGAAGTCCGACGCCTGAATATCTCCAATGCGCTGGCTCAAGTCGCGTTTTCAGGAAACGCCTACCTCGACGGTAGGTTGGATCTCGATGTTGCGGCGCGAATCGAACGCGTCAATCAACCGACGCTCGTGGATCAACTACTTGGATCACCCCTAACCCGTTTCACCGGTTCCCCGGTTGCATTTTTTGCCCAAGCCTCAAACTTTCTCTCGGACCGCTTAGTATTGGTCCAGATTAGGGGCACATTTGAACGCCCCGTGGTACGCCTGGACGCGGGAAAACAACTACAGGAGGAAACGATTCGCTATTTTCTACGTGGTAGTCAAATCTTGCCAAACAGGGATGGTCTGGACAATTGATTGATCTGTTAAGACCGGCTTAACCGACCCTTTAAGAGGGCTGTCTATCACCGTGCCGGATCCTTAAATATGAATAATGAATATGCCGATGCTTCACCAGCGATTGGTGCCTCCAGATCCGATTTCTCATTCTTAAACGGCGTATCTAATTCGCTGTTGCATCAATCGCTGAATCTGATCCTGATTTTGGTAGCACTTGGAACAACAGGCTGTTCAACGCTTTCTTCTTTGGGACTGCCGTTCACAAGTTCGACGAATCGAATATTAAAATCGGCGAAAGATATCAGCGAGGCCCCCGGTCAAGCGCTGCTGATGCCAAACGAACTTTCGAAGCAACCGTTGGACACCTATCTGGTCGAAATCGGTGACTCCATTTTCATTGAACCGGTCAGCTTCGACGCGACCATTCGCCTGCCAGGGGATCAAACCGTAAGACCCGATGGCACCGTTTCTATTGGTGAGTTCGGCGATTATCAAGCCGCACAGAAAACCATCAGCCAGATCGAACTTGAGATTCAATCGTTGATCGATACTCATATCCGAAACGACTTGGAATCGGAGTACCTTGAAGAACGCCAACGAGAGCAACAGGCGGATTCCGAGCTGGATATTCCAAGGCCGGAATTTGAAGATTCCTCAGATTCCGATGAAGACGTTTCAAGTGAAGAATCGGAACGTCGGATGCAACTCGAACGCAGGATCTCCGAACGCATCAAGCAAAATGAAATAAGCGTTCGCCTGGTCAATTGGGACAGCAAAAGGATATACGTTCTTGGCGAAGTCAATTCCCCCGGTTTCTTCCCATTCACGGGAAACCAAACGGTATTGGATGCCATCATTGAGGCGGGAGGGTTGTCCGCTAACGCGAATCACCATCAAGTCATCGTCAGTCGCCCGACAAAGTGTGGGAGTTGTCGCATCGTGATGAAGGTCTGTTACGACCAAATCGTCCAGCTGGGCGATACTTCCACCAACTACCAGATCCAACCGGGAGATCGTGTGTTCGTCCCGGCAGTGACCTTTTTAGACGACCTTAAAAACACGCTCTCTTGCAACAAAAATCCGCAATGCCCTCGGTGCGCACCTTGCCAGGAAGGATGCGGTTTGGCAACAGGTTGTCAATAAAACATCATGCTTGGTCCGCACAGAATCACTAGATGGGTTCGAAGCCGGAACGAAGATCGGTCGCTGCCGCCGATATCCGAAGCAAAAAAAATGCCCCAAACCGTGATGTCGGTTTGGGGCAATTAGAAATCCGAAATGAAATGCTCTGTTTAGTTAGCAGACAAGATGGCGATGAACGGGGCGATATCCAAAAAGTTCACAAAACCATCTTCGTTACAATCGGCCGCGTCTAGCGGATCGGAACCAGTCAGACTTGCAATAAACGGACTGATGTCTAAAAAGTTGACAAAACCGTCGTCGTTGCAATCGCCAAGCAGCGTCGGTTCAACCGGCGAAACAATCGACAACCAGTTTAGGTTGAATAGCGATCCGCCACTGTTGCTGCCGACTTCGTCGAAGTTGAGCACAACATCATAATTCCCGGCAGCCGATTCAAGAGCAGCCTCGACCGTTTCGTAAACCTGCCAGTTGCCGGTTTCGGGGACGGCTACTTTACCGACCGGCTTACC
>CAKZVF010000165.1 GCA_937921995.1 uncultured Pirellulaceae bacterium | reverse complement strand
CCAAACCGCGGCCAGCGCCCAGCGGCTCAAATAGATAGACACCATTTTTTAATAAAGGGTTGTAATGAAAATTCTTTCGTTGCAACCCTTTTTTGGTGGCAGCCATCGCAACTTTAACGACGGCTGGATCAAACACAGCCGGCATGACTGGACGGTTCTCTCCCTGCCGGCGCGCAGTTGGAAATGGCGGATGCGTCATGCGGCAATCGAATTTGCGCGGCAATTCGATAAATTGCGATCCCAAGGCCAATCATGGGATGCGATTCTCACGACCGACATGTTGGATGTCGCCACCTTCAAGGGCATCGCCAACATCGGCGACACGCCTCTAACGGTTTACTTCCACGAAAATCAATTCGCTTACCCCGTCAAAGATGAATCAAGATCCGTCCTGCACTACGCCTTCACCAATTTTACGACAATGATTGCCGCGGATCGCGTGTTTTTTAACTCGCAGTTCAACCGGGACACAACGCTCATCGGTGCCGAAGAGGTCTTGAAACGATTCCCCGATTATCAACCGCTTGATCGCTTGGATGATATACGTGCCAAGTCATCCGTCCTCTATCCGGGTATCGAAGTCTCCGACACGCCACCGGCGACCAAGCCAGTATCATCGCCGATTGTCATCACTTGGGCAGCGCGTTGGGAGCACGACAAAGGCCCCGACCAACTGCAAACGTTCCTGCAAAAACTTGTGGACCGCTCGATCGACTTCCGCATCAACATCGTTGGGGAGTCCTACAGCCACAAGCCCGACGCCTTCGATAGAATCAAGCAGCGTTTTGCAGATCGCATCAACGCATGGGGATTCCAGTCGCGGCAGCGTTATTTGGAAATCCTCCACGCAACTGACGTTATCCTATCGACCGCCAACCACGAGTTCTTTGGTCTGTCGGTTGTCGAAGCGATCACGCACGGGGCATTGCCGTTGCTGCCGGACCGATTGGCCTACCCCGAAGTAATCGGCTTAATATCCGGCGCAGAACTCCATCGTTTTCTCTACAACGACTTAGACGACGCCGTGGAGAAGCTGAAGTCTCTCGCCTTAGTTCCGCCAGAACTTAAACACTCGTTAACGCTGAAATGCCGTGAGCAATACGGCTGGCAGAAGCGCGCCGAAGCGCTCGATGACGCCATCAACTAAGTCAACGCTTTAGCAACCAGCGCCACCAGAACCGAGCCGCGGGTTAATAACGGCCAGCGCCCGGGCAGCAGCCCAATGGCACTTGCTTTAAACTGATTGACGTCCGACAATTCAATTTTTGAAGCTTAGATTTCCGTCCCTGCTCGGTGGTTGTGACCGTTACCCGATTAACTTGACGTCTTCAACGAGATTTACATGCGGCACCTGATACAGATTATTCTCTTTGTGATGCTCATCATGATCCCTGTTTGCAGCATCGCACAAACCATCGTTGTCAAACCGCGCGGAAATACCGGGCCATGTACGGTCGCCGACTGGAAATTGGATTGGCCAAATTGCAAATATGAGGACGGCGTCAAGGAGGGACACCTTTCGGTAGTTTCCCGAGAAGGAGTGAAGTGTTTTCGTGTCGACTATAAGATTGGCGGTATCGGGCCTGAGAAAGGAGGCATTGGCTGGCGATTTCCGATAGCAAATCGTGAGTCGGCGACCCTGAATTATGTAGTACGATTCAGCTCTGATTTCGACTGGGTCAAGGGAGGGAAGTTGCCAGGACTTTCTGGGGGGCCTGAAAGTGTTACTGGCGGTCGTCCAGCCGATGGAACCAATGGCTTTTCATGTCGTCTCATGTGGCGGGCAGACGGTCGTGGTGAAGCGTATGTTTACCATATGAATCAGGAAGGCAAATACGGCGATAGCATGCCATTCCCCAAGAACTTCCGGTACGCAACTGATACGGATATCACCGTAAGGATGAAAATCGCAATGAACACACCCGGTCGTCGGGACGGCAAGCTCCGTGTCTGGATTGGATCTGTTAACTCGCCAGGTGAAGCGCTAGTCGTTACTCGGGACGATATGGAATGGAGGAGCGTTACCGATTTTGGCGTGGATAAAGTATGCTTTGAAACGTTTCACGGAGGGAGTAATGCAACGTGGGCCCCCTCAAAAGAATGCTGGACTGAGTTTAGCTCTATCACCGTGGATGAGTGAACACAATCAGAACAACAGCGGGACGAAAGAGACAGGCATAAGGCTCCCGGAACCTCTAATTTTTAGTGCGTTCGCGCCTACCCCACACGAAATGGATCGTCATCACGCTTGGCCTGCCCGAATTCGCTGAAGCATGAATTTCCGTTGCCTTTGGTTCAGAAAGGAGTTCAACGGCGCTGCCAGCCAGCTGACAAATTTTTGCCCGATGGATTGAGGCGGATTCAATTTCATTGAGTATTGGGCCATTGCTGCTGAACCGAACGACCGAGCATCGCTAATAAGGCTTTCCTCTAATTCGTGCCTCTCCGCATCCGAAAGTTCGGGCGCGTCTTCGTTAATCAAAACTTGTATGACCGCGCGAAACTCTTTCTCGATTTGCGGCTTTGGTAATTCGTCACACCACTCCCAAGCCACCTTCGTATAGAACTGATGTCGAATTAAAGTCGCGAGGAGGTTTTTGCATACCTGTGGATTCATCACTTACCCAATAAAAACATGATTGCTTACACTTCAAACATAGCTCATAATTGATCTAAACGCGTTGGAAGTGGCCGTGAATTCCCCGCAAAGCACGCGACAACAATACGCTGCCACGCACAATTTCACTTGAAAGCAGCGCAATGCCAAAAACATACCGACCAAGTTGGATGCGATTTACTATTGGATCGCTGATGGTGTTCTTCGCAGTCGCTGCCGCCGCGGTGGCGTGGCTTTCGCAATCACACCAGCGCTATGCCGCCGAGCAAGAGTCCATCAAGAAACTGTTTGAAGTGACACCGGTGGATAACAAATACGTCTTTTACAACGATGGCATTAACGGGGCAGTGATGTGAGCGTCGGACAGACTTTCGGTAGTGGTCGACTACCGAGGCCCAAAGTTATTCCAAAGCTCGTTCGAGAAATTTGAGATCCCCACGTTTGCTCGGGTAATCGAGCTCAACTACCTCACGGATGTGCAAAACGTCATCCTCGATCGCGATACGATAAATTCGATGGAGCATCTTGAAACCATTTCGATCTCGAACAAAGCAACCCCACAACAGGTCGAAAAGATTACCAACGCGCTACCGCCGTGCCGTGTCTCCAAAGTGGAAAATATCTCAGGCAAGTTGAAAATCCGCACCAACCACGGCGCAAATGCGTTTTGTTGTGAGAGATGACTGTACGATCACACGTAGCCTTTTTATACCCCACAAAATCTTAAGCTACGCTCCCCTTGGGCCCGCCCTGGTAGGAGCGAGCAACTGACAGGCTACAAGAACACGCGCGGAGTAGGTGACGGCCCGTCAGGCCTCATCGAACGATGGTACAACGAGGACGCCTACCCATTGGATGAAAAGATCGAGTCTGCCCCGCAGAATATCTGTTCAATCTGCGTTCCGCTTACCGGCCTGGTCCCAATAGCAATACTTTCGCCCAATGGGTGGTGCGTGAAAAAATGAAGCTTGGGTTCGGATCCGCTGGAAAAGGTTTCTCAGTTCCCGATCAAGACGTGTGACAAAAGAAATTGGTATTACAATCTAAAGGTTCCTCCTTATCCGAAGCTAACCCAGATTTGAAAGGGGCTGTGACCATGCACGTTCACGCGATGAGACTTACTCCAGGACAAGATCTGATGGAGCAGCTACAACGCTGGGCTGGCGATCACGAGGCGGCATCAGTACTTTCGGTGGTGGGTAGTTTGAACCACGCGACGCTGCGGTTTGCGAATCAGCCTGAGGCCACGCGCGTTGAAGGGCCGCTTGAGATATTGTCGCTCAGCGGCACCCTTTCTAAACACGGGGCTCATCTGCATCTTTCGGTCGCCGATGGCGACGGAAAGATGACTGGCGGACACCTTAAGCCCAGCAGCTCGGTTTTCACCACCGCCGAGATCGTGCTTGGCGTCTATCCAGATTTGGTCTTTGCGCGTGAGCTGGATGAAACCTATGGATATAAGGAACTGGTGGTGCGCAAGCCCCAACCGTAGTGCTTCGCCGCAGCTGTTTTCCAGCAACTTGGTAAACGTTTAACGACAAGCCGGCAGGCGACCGTGTTTAAGCTGGACCAGACGCAGTCGCCTGCCGGCTTGTCGTTAAACGGATTTAGATAAGTGCCATCGGGATGACCACCAAAACAGCTCTCCCTTCAAGTATATGCTGGTGGAAATTCGGCAAAATATCGCGGCACTTTCTAACCCAAACTTTGTTAACATTAAGAGGTTTTATTCGCCACGCCCTTGTCGCAGTTGTATCACGTCGTGTTTTAACAAAGTTTTGAATA
>CAKZVF010000164.1 GCA_937921995.1 uncultured Pirellulaceae bacterium | reverse complement strand
AAGCACTTCGACGTGTTTCGTGCGCAGGTTATATCTCCAGATGCCTCCTTCGAGTGCAATGCGCTGGTCGTCCGGAGTACCCGGCACACCGATTCGCCCGGGACATGAACCTCCGCAGCGTCCATACAACCAACCATCGGGTCCCCATTTGAGCCCGTTGGCAAAGTTATGGTAGTTCTGTTTTGCAACGTCAAATCCGTCCAGCACCGCCACCGCTGGACCATCGGGTTTGTCGTCGTGGTCTTTATCGGCAATGAACAGAAGTTTGGAAGGGCACATCAACCACACACCGCCGTGGCCGACTTCGATGCTGGTCAGCATTTGAACATCGTCGGTGAACACGGTGCGCTTATCCGCCACGCCATCCCCGTCGGTGTCTTCGAAAATGAGGACGCGATCACGCAGCGCCATATCAAAACGCTGTGACCGCTCAGCATAGGTGAAATTTTCAGCGACCCATAATCGTCCGCGCGAATCCCACGTCATCGCGATCGGATTCTGCACCTCGGGCTCGCTGGCGAAAACGTTAACTCGAAAGCCCTCGGGTACCTTGAAGCCCGCCGCCGCCTCCAAGGGCAGCATGGGCTGAGCCTGTTCGTCGGATTCGCTGTTGTAGATCTTGGGGAAGTCTTGGCCTATCGCGCTGTCGCGCGTCAGTGCAAAAGACAACAGGGCCAAGAGAAAACAGACGGCCGCAAAACGGCGATGGTGCGATTGAATGAATGGTCGATGCACGTAACTTCCGGGTCGGTCAATTGGACGGGCACAGTGATTTTACTGCTTCTATGATAGCATTTAGCGCGCGTGTGATCGAAACAAACCAAACGCAACAACGGGCTTTTTTACAGGTCACACAACGATCAACGGGTTGCCTTCACAGAGCTGGGGATTTGAGGCCGCAGCTTGTTCGATTCGACGTCGGGACTAACGGGATACTGAGCCGAATGTTGTGCCAGAGAGGTGGTCATGCCAACCATCATTGCACGTAGTTGGTCGGGGTGTCTTTCGGCCAAATTGGTCTGCTCAAACGGATCATCAGCAAGATTGAAAAGTTGATAGCTCGCGCCATCTGCGTCCGAAAGTTTCAGGTATTGGTAGATCACCTTCCAGTCGCCATCACGAAATAGCGTGTAGTAGGAGCTTCGGTGTTCATGCGGGAAATGCATCAAAAATTGTTGGCTATGGTCGGCGTCACTGTCGCCGCTGAATAATTTCCGCAGCGGTTGACCATCGAAAATATGAGGGTCGGGGATGTCCGTAGAAGTGAGTTCGCAAATGGTAGGCAGTAGGTCGCAGACGTTGGCCATTTGGTTTTGGATCTTGCCGGCGGCGATGGTCCACGTCTTTTGTCGCTCTGATTCGTCACTGGGCGCTGCCCAAGCCGCAATGAGGGGGACTCGAATGCCGCCTTCGTAGTGAGATCCCTTTTTTCCGCGCAGCGGTGCGGCGCAGGCAACGGCATGTTCGTGTCCGATAGGGGCGTCGCTGCCATTGTCGCCCAGAAAAAGAATCAGCGTGTTTTCGCCGATCCCCAGATCGTTGACGCGCCGCATGACGTCACCCAACGATTTATCCATGCCTTGAATTAGGGTCGCGAAGTTCTGAGTGCGTTTGTTTTGATTAGAGTCTACATAGCGGTCGGCAAAACGTGGGTCTGATTGGTGTGGCGAATGAACGGCGTAATGCGACAGGTACAAAAAGAACGGCTGTTTGTTTGCGACCGAAGTGGCGACATGCTCAAGTGCTTCGGTCGTCAGCGCGTCGGTCAGATGCGTCTGGGTTCCATGATACTTTTGCAAATGGGGCACCGCGCGGTCTCGCTTGCGCGGCTTTGTGCCTTTGACTGGATTCCCAAAATGGTCCATGCCGAAGTACGAGCCTGGCGCACCGATAGAACGCCCCCCGACATTGATATCAAAACCCAGATTTAGCGGATCTTCCCCAGCGCTGTTGAAGGGCCCAAAATGTCCTTTGCCAACATGTATCGTTCGGTACCCGTTTGCTTGAAGTAGTCGCGGGAGCGTAACGGAGCCTGAGTCCAGTCCGCGCCAATTCCAATCGCGCGGTCCAAATTCGCCACGGTTATTCTCCTCGGACTTTATCCACTGGGTCGTGTGGTGCCGCGCTGCGTTTTGCCCGGTCATGATCGACACGCGCGTCGGCGAACAAACGCTCATCGCGTAGAATTGGCTGAAACGAATGCCTTGATCAGCAAGTCGCTGCATGTTGGGCGTGTGGTAAAAGTCATTTAATGGATAGCGTTTGGGGTGGCCCTGTGAGTCGGTTAAAAACGGCACCGACGTATCCATCACCCCCATGTCATCGACCAGAAATACGATGACGTTTGGGGGCGGCGTAGTTTGCGTTTCTTCGTCCGCCCAAGACCTCGATTCCAAAACGGCGGAAAAAGCCAAAACCAACACCGCCAGCATGGTGATTTTGAGTGACAGTATTGCGCGGCAAGCAATCCAACGGATCATCTGGTTTCTTTCAACAGTAGGCTTTCAGTTTCGAGTTAAACCTTCTATTTCCCTTTAAGTTTCAGCGGTTTGCTGTATTTCGTAAATGGAATCGTGGGTCGTTTGACGTCCTCGCCGGGTTCTCGAAAGACGTAGGGCCGCCATAATTCCACCGCTTGTTCCCATTGAGCCAGCGATCGCGTCGGAAACCAAGGCGGACAGCCCGATTTGGCGTAGTCGTACGTTTCCCTGTTCTCGTGAACCCATTGAGCCACATTGGCAATGGGAGCCGATTTTGGAAAAACATCTTTGGCAGCAAAGGCATCACTGACGCCTTGGTCATGAATGACTTCGGTCCGCCATCGGTTCAGTTCCTTCAACAAGGTTGCTTTTTGTGGTTCGTAGTCCGGATCATCCACAACATTTTTCAGCTCGTAAGGGTCGCTACGCAGATCAAACATTTCGATCTCGGGTTTGTGATCGGCGAAAAACTGATCCTGTGCCGGTGTGAGTTCTCCCTTGAGGTGAAGTACATTCATTTCGGCCAGCGGTGGGTAAGCGCCTTCTTTGTACTGGCTGAATTGGCAATAGGGACGTTCGGGCATTAGGTTCAGGATCAGTTTGAAGTCCTTTGAGCGAATCGACCGCATCGCGTCGTGGGTGGCTCCCATTTTATCTCTGGCCGCAAATAGATACCTCCGATTGGCGATCGAACCAGCGCTCTCTTCCCCGTTTCCGAACAGGCTCCTCCCATGAAGGGGAACCGGACTGGACGCTTTTGCCACTTCCAAAACCGTCGAACAAATATCCAAGGCGCTAACCAGATCTTTGTTGACGCTTCCGGGTTTGACCTTGCCGGGCCATCGCACAATCATCGGAATATGTGTGCCCTCGTCATAGAGAAACTGCTTGCCCCGAATGTTGCAGACGCCATGGTCGCCGATGAAGAAAACCAAAGTGTTTTCGGCCAGCCCTTCATCATCAAGCCGTTGCAGTAGTTCACCGACTTGGCGATCAACCAACTGCATGGCCTCCAGTCCGTTGGCCCAGTCTCGGCGAATAAACGGTGTGTCGGCGTATTGAGGAGGCACTTGGACGTCTTCGAGTTTTACCGGTCTGATGGGATCGCGATGCCATGGACGATGCGTACCTTGAAAAGTTATCCGAGCGAAGAACGGTTGGTTGGGTTTGCGCTGCTTCCAGTCGCTGCCCATGAATAGTTTGCGTTTGCTGTTGGGTAAGAAGTTGCAATCCACTTTCCAGCTCATCAGGCACGTGAAGTAACCGGCGTCAGCCATCAGGTGGGGAACCGGACGAATGCCGTGAGGCAGCGGTTGCGGATTCTTCTCGCGATGTTGATGAGCATTGATAAAGTTCTGGTGGAAACCCGTCATCATGGCCGAACGCGAGGTCGAACATACCGGTGACGTTGTAAACGCGCGGTCGTAGCGCATGCCTTGGGCAGCAAGTTTATCGACATGCGGGGTGTAGATGCCCGGAGTTCCGTAACAGGAAAGATCCGGCCCCCAATCCTCGATTGTGATCCAGAGAATGTTGGGACGATCATCAGCCACAGCCGGTTGGTAACTGGCCGCGAACGCCAACAAGATAAATAGAATACGAATCATGATCTATTGTTTCACTTGGACCCAGACGTTTCGGTACTGCACTGGGTTGCCGTGCTTTTGAAAGTAAATCGGTCCGGTCGGGACTTCCGCGCGCGGACCTTTGGGGCCGCCACCGGTGCCACGCGGAAGTTTGACTCGATCGTGAATTAGAACACCATTGTGATGGACCGTCATCACCGCATTGCTGGTTTTGGTCTGACCTTGGGCGTCAAAACGCGCGGCTGTAAATTCAATGTCAAACGTCTGCCAAGAGAGCGGCGGTGAGCAGACGTTGATCGACGGAGGGGCAATCCCGTAGATGCTGCCGCACCAAGTATCGGCTTTCTTAATGAGTTTGGTTTGCTGCCATGCCGCGGGATTTAGGTCCAAACCAAACGTGTCGATGACTTGAACTTCGTAAGCTCCGACAGCAAATACGCCACTGTTGCCACGGCCGGGATGGCTCAACGGCAACGAAGGTGTGTACGGCGTCATGGCCTCGAAGTGAAGCTTGAAATCTCTGAAGTTATCACGTGTGGCAGCGCCGGCCTGTAATAGTCCATCGGTCACCGTCGCAAACTTCCATTGTTTGTTCTTGGTCCCATCAAACAGCACAATCGCGTCGGCCGGTGGCGTGGTGAATTCGAGCGATGCAGAGCGATCGAATTTGGTGAATCCAACCAAGCGATCAGCAATAGCATCGGCGTCAATCCACTCATGCTTGATCTGGCCTCCATCCCATCCAGCCCCCGGCAGAGCTCCTTGATAGATGGAAAGGTAAAATCGTTCTTCGGCGGGAACGACTTGGATCGCGGTATCGCCGTGAGTGTACTCGCCCAAGAACTGAAAGCTGGATGTTTCCCGCGCTGCGGTTTCAGCATCGGTCCATGTAGGAACGGGTGCTTTGTCGTTCTTCTTTTGCGTTTGCTTTGTTTCGTCGACTGCAGGTAAATCCTTGGTGACGATCAACGGGATTTGAATATTGAACGAATGACGGACGTTGTTGTCATCGATGCGATCGGCGGCGCACATCAGCGCGATCGGCACTCCGTTTTCGATGACCACCTGAGGACGTTCAAGGTGGTCGAATGTCTCAGGCGTGCCGTCCTCCCATGTTACGGTTCGGTCTGAAATTTCGTAATGCTTGGATGGAAGCCAGTCGATGCCATCGGTCGAGTCGTATTGTACCAACGAAAACATGCGGTTCTTATTGATGTGCTTCATACGCTTCACGATCGCGCGGTACTTGCCTTCCTGAAACCAAATATAGGGATCTTCGGCAGGAAAACGTTCTCCTTCGACCGTGAATACAGGATTCGGCATTTTGGTGAACGGACCCGTTGGGGTGTCGGCGATGGCGACCATGTGAACCACCGGTCCTCCGCTAGGCATTGGGGATTTCTTGCCAACGGCTTTGTAAACCATCAAGAATTTTCCGTCGGGGCGCTGGCACACCGAGGGATTGGACGTCATCAAGGAATCGCTGGCGGCATCGTTGGCGTTGATGTCTAACACGGGTTGGTTCATGCGAATCCACGGCCCCTCAGGATCTTCCGCCACGGCCACACCGATGCGCTGGTTGTTGCGGTGCTGCCAGTTTAGTTTCGCTTTGCCGGGAGTTCCAACGATCTCGCCATCGCCGGTGTTACCCATGTAGTAAAGATAATAGCGGTTGCCAAACTTATGAACGGTCGGATTGTGGGTACACCATCCGTCCCATTGTTCTTTTCCACGTCGCTCAAGAGCGATGCTTTTGTGCTTGTATGGTCCCATCGGGCGGTCGGCAACGGCATGTGCGATTTCAGAATCTGTAACCCACGCCCAACCTAGTTTCTTCGGCCAACGTGAGTACAGCATGTGATATTTTCCATCGTCCCCTTTCACGACGCTACCGCCCCAGATGCTCTGAGAGTCACTGACGAAAACAGATTCTCTGGGCACCCTTCCAAGCTCGATCTTTAGATCAGGCGCCGATGTCTCTGCGGATGCGACTGATTTAGTTGTGTCAGCATTTGGTTCGTCGGCGACCGCCAGATTGATGAAGCAAAACAGCAGCGTTGCGGATTGCAGAATAGTTTTTAGAGACGTGGTTTTGGATCGCATTTCAGTTTTCTTAGAGTGGATCGTTTTGTGGCGGCGTCTGTGTTTTCGATGATAACACGCGATGACGTGGCTAGATTATCTGTCAAGCAGCACTCGAACGGTTTCAAGAAACCATGATAACAAATGCTATGAGGAGATACTGCCAATCAACTGCGCTTAAGCTTTCAATCGTTCTCGCAGCAGTTGGGGACGCATGGTCTTCGGTGCTTCGCCCGCGGCATCAGAATTGCTTCTTCATCTCTCGACCAGCGCCAAAATTCCCGTTGGCAACAGTAGCACCCACCGTGGATTTCCAATGAACCCTTGGAGACCAGCCTGATAGACGCCCACTTAAAGGAATACGATTGCTGATGCTATCCAAAGCAGCCCGAAGTGAAACGCCGATTTTCCGCCGCGCCAGAAGACAAAGCATGACCAAAGAAGAAAAACGGAAACAATATGCCAACAAGCGTACATTGCCCCCGAAGCTGCAGGGGGTAGCTCGGTTCTCATTGCAAAACAATCTTTGGCCGGCCCAAGAAGAAGTATCAGCAGCAATGCCAGGTGACAGCGCAAAACCTGACGAATAAGCATTTTCATGTGGACTCCAATTTTGGGTGGAGATCAACGCGTTAGATTTACAGCCGATCTTATCTGATTCGCTGCTTCATTCAACAACTTTTGGTGTGCCCAGCAGAGCGTTGCGAAAGAAAATTCCTGACTTGGTAGGCTCATAGTCGTAGCTGTCGATTAATTTCGGAGACCAGTCAGGATCAAAACTCCAAGCACACCATGAAATTTGCTTCTGATCCAGATACCTCAAGATCCCGTCTCGAAAAGATCCATCGGCGTCCACGAAATGTTCGTAATCGCCTTGGTGGTAGAAACCTGTCTCGGTTGCGAAAACTGGAAAACGGTCGGCCATAAATCCAAAATGCTCCTCCCAGTGAGCTTCTCTGGGCGGCTTGGATTTTCCCGGATAGGGATGAGCCACATAGGCAACGTTTTCTCTGGAAATCGGATCGAGACCCACGTCGCGTAAATCGTAAGCCCAGTCAAAACCCGCGACCAGCGTAATCGTCCGTTTGTCGTTGGCGTGAATTGTATCGATGATCTTTTCAACGATCAGCTTCCACTGTGCCCACGAACATTCACCGTATTCACCAAAGTTGACCGATGGTTCGTTGAAAATTTCGTAGAACGCAACGGTTGGATTGTCACGGTAGCGCTTGGACACAAGATCCCAAAACGCTTGGGTTTCTTTGAAGTTGGTCACCTTGTCGTCGGACTCAAACTTTTCTGCTTTGAGATTGCCAATGCTGTGCCAGTCGATAATGACGTACATCTCATACTCTTCGCACCAACGCAGGGCTTCATCTAAAAGCTGAAAATATTTTTCTTCTCCAAGGGCGCGAAAGTTCGCCGGATGAACGGGAATCCGGACGATGTTTGCACCCCATTTTTTAACAGCGTAAAAGTGCTTCCGATTCCAATGTCCGTCTTTGACGATTTTGTGAGGGTCTGCGATGGCGACGCCCTTGAACAGCATCTGAGCGCCTTGCTCATTAACAAATTTATTGCCTTTGATGGAGATGAAGTCCGGTCGCGATTCTTGGACAGTCACGCCCAATTTCTTTGCTTCCCAGAGCTTTAACAGCCGCGTTGGATCTGGAAGACCTGCAACAACGTCGATGACCGTCGACGTGCGATCGATCAAAAGGGTGGTTGGGTGGGCCACGCCGTAGCGCAAGGTGTCCTTTTTAAATTTTGCGTTGGCCAGCCCCAATTGCCGAATCACTTTGCTCTGGGGATCGGCCAGCATCGGGAATTTGATTCCTTTGCGCGTCGCGAAACTATTGAGCACTTCGACGCTGTCGTAGCTCAGGCAAGCGACCTTTAGTCCGGCGGCATCGAAACTTTCTGCTGCCTGCTGCAAATCCGCAAGA
>CAKZVF010000163.1 GCA_937921995.1 uncultured Pirellulaceae bacterium | reverse complement strand
CAGCGAAAACTACCGTGCCGAAAAAGACTCCTAAGGAAACCAAAGCTATGGCCAAACCAAAAGCGAAAAAATCGAAGAGTAAAAAAGAAGTCGCTGCCGTCGATCAGATGCTCGAGGACAACGACACCTTGAAAACAGCCGTCCAACAAATCGAGGCTCAGTTCGGACAGGGCTCGATCATGGCTTTGGGCAACGATTCCAAGAACGAGATCCGCGGCATTCCTACCGGCAGTCTGTCACTGGACATGGCGCTCGGCGGAGCGGGTTTACCCTGCGGCCGGATCATCGAGATTTATGGTCCGGAGTCCAGCGGAAAAACAACTTTAGCACTCCACGTCGTCGCCGAAGCTCAGAAGACCGGCGGCATCGCTGCGATCGTCGACGCCGAACACGCCTTCGATCCGACTTGGGCCAAAAAGTTGGGCGTGTCGCTGGACACACTCCTGGTCAGCCAACCCAGCAGCGGCGAAGAGGCGATGCAGATCGTGGAGATGCTGGTTAAATCAAACGCCGTCGACGTGATTATTATTGACTCCGTCGCCGCATTGGTTCCGCAGAAAGAACTCGACGGCGAGATCGGCGATTCGCACGTTGGACTTCAGGCACGTTTGATGAGCCAGACGATGCGGAAGCTGACCGGAGCGATCGCGAAGAGCAAAACGTGTACGATCTTCATCAACCAGATTCGTGAGAAGATCGGCGTCATGTTCGGCAGCCCCGAAACGACACCCGGTGGCCGCGCTCTTAAGTTTTACTCGTCGGTGCGAATCGACATCCGCCGCATCGGTGCTTTGAAAGAAGGCGACATTCAAGTCGGTCAGCGCGTCAAAGCCAAGATCGTCAAGAACAAAGTCGCACCGCCGTTCCGAATCGCCGAATTCGACATGATGCACAACAACGGTATCAGTTACGAAGGTGATATTCTGGACTTGGGTAAGGCTCACGGCATCGTGCAGCAGAGCGGTTCTTGGTTTAAGTACGGCTCGGTCCATCTGGGCCAAGGTAAAGAGAAGGCCAGAAACTACCTGTTGGAGAACAAGGATACTTGCGAAGAGATCCGACGCAAAATCATGGAGGCCGGCGGATATCTGGAGCCCGATGAAATTGAAGCGGCCGAAGCAGCGGAAGCCGCCAAGGCTGCCGAGGCGACCGAAGAAGCCAAAACAAAGAAGGAAGCACGAGCCACTTCCTAATTCAGAACCGAATTCTGGATTCACAATCATCGTTTCCAACCACACCCGTCCGAATTTTGGCGGGTGTTTTTTTGCGCCGACGGTTGGGTCTGTTGGTAGCCCGTTTTTTAGTTTGGAGATATATTAGTATCTATTAGCCAACTACGTGGCCGGTGTCGCCGGCTTTGGGAAGTCGTTACCGGCAGCAATCCGCAGTTTAACGACAAGCCCGAAGGCGACCTCGTTGCGCTTCATTGAGCACCGACGCCTGCCGGCGGGACGTGAAACTGGCAGATTGAATGTAAGCAAAATAAGAGAACGGAGCTCCGTTTTCTGGCACTACACTATTGCGAATCTATGAAAACAGACGAACTACGACAAAAATATCTCGACTTCTTTGCCACCAAAGACCACACCGTCTGTGCCAGTGATGTTCTGGTACCCAAGTGGGATCCGACGGTTCTGTTCACGCCGGCCGGAATGAATCCGTTCAAGGATCATTTTCTGGGCAACGTCGAACTGGAATTCACGCGCGCCACCAGTTGCCAGAAATGTCTCCGCACCGGCGACATCGAAAACGTCGGCCGAACGGCTTATCATCACACGTTTTTCGAAATGCTGGGTAACTTCAGTTTCGGCGACTATTTCAAACGCGATGCGATCCATTGGGCGTGGGAGTTTTTAACCGATAAGAAATGGCTGGCGATTGACCCTGATCGACTGACGGTGACCGTTTATCTTGACGATGACGAAGCCGCCGACATCTGGCACAAAGATATCGGGCTGACGCTCGACCGTATTAATCGGCTGGGCGAACACGATAACTTCTGGCCGGCGGGGGCTCCAACGGACGGCCCCGATGGTGTCTGCGGTCCGTGCAGTGAAATTTTCTTCCATCCTGATTCTGGTGGCGAATGCGAAATTTGGAACCTAGTGTTCACTCAGTTCAATCGCGGCGGCAGTCCGCCGAATAACCTGTCTCCGCTGCCCAGTAAAAACATTGATACCGGGATGGGGCTGGAACGTGTCGCGGCAGTACTGCAGGGCGTCGAGACCAATTTTCACATTGATTCCTTGATTCCGATCGTACGCGCTTCATCGGAGATTTGCAAAACGAAATACGTTCCCGATTCCGATGATGGGAGGCGTCTCCGCCGGATCACCGATCACGTGCGGGCGTGTACTTTTGCGATTCACGAGAACGTTTTGCCGGACGCGGAGAAGGAAAACTATACCGTGCGTCGCTTGCTCCGTCGCGCCGTTTTCCAAGGCCGACAAATGGGATTGGACGAACCGTTCCTTCATAAGATCGTGCCCGCAGTCGTCGAAGCGATGAAAGTCCCCTACCCCGAACTGGCCGAAACGGCGACCAATGTCGCGACGGTGATTCGGCAGGAAGAAGAAACTTTCTTCAAAGTCATCGAACGCGGCATGAAGCACGTCGATAGTTTCATTGAAGAGACACGCGCGTCGGGACAGACACAATTGGACGCTGAAAAAGTGGCTCATTTCTACCAGACCTACGGCGTACCCCCGGAATTGACGACGTCCGTTGCCGCTGAGTTTGGGATGGAGATGGACTGGGCTCAGTTTGAAACGTGGATGTCCGAACACGGAAAAGCCAGCGGCGCGGGTGCCGTTGGCGTGATGGGCAATGACGGCCCGATCGACGCGCTCAAGCAAGAGGTCAAGAAAACGACCTTCATTGGCTACGAAAAATCGGAGGCTAGCGCGGTCGTTAAAGGCTGCGGAACAATCACCGCTCGACTGCCGCTGCTTTCGGATGCCTTGGTCGAACCGCAGTTCATCATTTTGGATCAAACGCCGTTCTACGCCAAATCCGGTGGCCAAGAGAGCGACGGGGGTGTGATCAAAAGTGAGAACGGCGAATTCGAAATTACGGCGCTGGAAAAAACAGGCGACATCGTGGTGCACTACGGCAAAATGAAATCGGGCACGATCGCCGAAGGGGATACCATCGAAGCGATCGTCGACACGCAGCGCCGCACAGGACTATGCCGAGCCCATTCGGCCACCCATATTCTGCACCATGGATTGCAAACGACCTTGGGCAGTCACGCTCAGCAACGCGGTTCGAAAGTGGAAGCGGACGAACTGCGTTTTGATTTCTCCAACGATGGAGCCGTTGCGGCGGACCAGATCGCAACGATCGAGCAACAGGTCAATGAACATATTGCTGCCGGCCAAGAGGTTGCTTCGGCCGTTATTCCGCTGGAGCAAGCCAAAACCGAAGGCGCGATGATGTTGTTTGGTGAGAAGTACCCCGACCCGGTTCGCATGGTCTCCATCGGTGACTTTAGTAAGGAACTTTGCGGCGGTACGCATCTGAGCAATACGTCCGAAGTGGAAGCGTTTGAGATCATTTCCGAGGAGAGCGTCAGCGCTGGCGTGCGTAGGATTGTGGCTTACACCGGTCAGAAAGCGAAAGAGAATCAGCAACAGGTCCAAGTCGCGGCCGATAAGATCGCGCGGCTGTTGGATGTCGAGACCTCCGATATCCCACCGGCGGCAGAGATCTTGGTAAAGAGATTGAAGGCCCTGAAAAAACAAGCGTCGACTGGCGTGGCGGCTGATCCGATTGAGATGCCGAAATCCAAAGGCAACGATTCGTTCGCGCCGTCTTATTTCCGAGTCAGAGATTCTCTACGGGCCACCGCCGCGAAACTGAATGTCACACTGCAAGGCGTCGAGCAACGCATTCAATCGTTGATTGAGGACGAACAGAAACTGGTGCAGCAAATCGAAGCCACCAAAAGCGTTGCCGCGATTTCCGCGGATGACTTGATCGCCGGCGGCGAGAAAGTTGGCGACGCTCTGGTCGTGACAGAGCGCATCGACGGAGCCAACGTTGATTTGCTAAAACGTCTGGTGGATCAGATCCGCAAGAAAGCCAGCCCGGCGGTAATTTTGTTGGCGTCAGAAACGGTGGAGGGTAAAGTTTTGCTGATCGCAGGCGTTTCCAAAGATCTTGTTGAAGATGGGATTAAGGCTGGCGATATCGTTAAAGAGGTCGCGCCCATCGTCGGTGGTGGGGGCGGTGGCAAACCCGATTTGGCTCAGGCGGGCGGAAAAGACCCGTCAAAGATCGACGAAGCCATCGAAAAAGCGAAATCTATCGTTCAGCAGAAACTTGTCGGCTGAACCGAGAGTACACATGTGGCGTACCTCTGGTCGTCGCAGGGATGGATCGAAAGCTGTTGTTAACTTCTAAACATGATAAATGGCGAAGTAAAGGCGATGGTTTTGGATCAAAATAAAATGAGACGAATTCACTAATCCTGGAGTAACCGATGCGATTTACAATTTTACCCGCCCTGCTGCTAGTGGCGTTGGTCGTGCCCAATTTGCACGCTCAGTCAAACCAGCTTGAACAAAGCCAGATGGCGGTTGTCAGTTTTGATATCAACATGCAAAAAATTCGCAATAGCGCGATGTCCAAAACGCTGGATCTTGAAAGCCAGATTGAGAAAGCCGCTAAGCGTGGCAGCGATAGCATGGATCCTTCCAAAGTCAAACGTATTTATGGTGCGTCCAGTGCTCCAGAATCCATGGAAGAGGCTCAAGGTTACAAAGGCGAAGGCCCGCTTCCGGTCGAATTTTTTGCGCGTGTTGAGTTAGTTGATACCGCGGCAGCAGAAGAGGCGATCAAACAAATTCAGGAAAAAGGCGAAGCTGTCGAAATCGGCGGAAAGACGTTTTACAAATCGACCGACGATGATGCACCCGAAGGACTGCTTGCTCACCGCGTCGATGAAACAACCATCGAAATGGGGACCGAGGCCTACCTTTTACGTTCGGATCGCAAGGTGTTTACTGAGGGGCTGACGGCGGCGTGGAAGAAAACGCCTGATGAAGCCGTTAAGATTGCGATGGATTTTGCCGGTGCTGCCGGCTTAGTCTCCGAGCTACAGGAAATGGCTGCGGCCAACGGACCACCGAACTTTGCTGCCTACTACGAGTTGATCGGTGCGATCTCTGATATGCACATCACGATCGACATGGATGGGGACAATCTTTTGACGCTGGGACTGAGCGGTAAATCAGAGTCAGAAGCCGAAGAGCTCGAAGGCGGAATTGGTTCTTTGATCGGCATGGGACAGATGGTAGGCATGGGTTCTGTCGGCCAGCTCAAGCAAATGTCACCTGATCTTGGTGCGATGGCTGAGAAAATGCTGGAAGCCTTGAAGGCAGGCCGCGAAGGCAAAGATGTCTCGGTCAAACTGATCCACCCTGAGGGACTTGCCGATGCGATTAAAGGAATGATGGGCGGTTAAGGCTGATTTTAGTTGGAACTCACTTTGAATAAGTGGGGTGAGAGATCAAATTGCCGCTTCCTTTTCGTCGGGAGCGGCATTTTTTTTGGCTGGATTTCAGCTTTTGTTTTGTGTATGACCTTAGGAACGGTTCCTACCTGCCGCGGCTTCTCTTGCCCATTACGGACGGAGTGAACCGGCATCAGTCATTGTCGCTCGATTCTCTGAATCGTAAGCGTGCCGATGTGAAAAGCGTTCCAATCCCTACCGTATTGCCGGAAATTAAACCAAACGTGCGACCCGCTATCAGCTTGGAAAGCTGAGCGACAATGAGTTATGACAATGAGTTATTAAAGTCAAGACAGTGAACGGTTACGGGATTTTGTTGCCTGTTGAACAACGGCAATACCATTGGTTGGAGCAGCGATCATGAACCAACACGCCAAGGACGATGAATCTGCGACGGCCAAATCGCCCAAGTCCGTTGCCCCCAAGAGACGGTGGCGTGTTCACAAACGGACGATCGCCGTTGTGTTCTGTGTCGTCCTGCTGCCATGGATTCTGATCGCGATTCCAGCCGGCGCTGATGGTGGTGGCTATGGTACGACCGGGCTGAACGTCAGCCACCATCTCCATGGTTGGCCCTTTGTTCACTTAGAGAGTACGGATTATCAAGTAATCGGGAATTGGGTGAATAAAACATTTTTCCCCGGCCAGATGCCTGCTGGCCTAGACCCTGCAGAGAAAGCTCGGGAGGCCGCCAAGTATTTTCTCAAAGACACACCACTGGTCCGAACCAACTTAAGGCTTGCGCGAGACGATGGAGTTGCTCAATGGTTGGGAGAGAGCGGCTACTGGTCAGAGCTGCACAATTGGCCTGCGCCGAGAGCGGGAACTCATTTTACGCTGCGTTACGTTGGACTGTTTTTGAATCTGATAATAGTGGCGTTGTTGGCGGGAGCCGTTGCGGCGCTGTGCGAGTATCGGATCCGCCGTTATCAAGGACTACTAAAATTCTCACTCGCCCATTTGCTTATTGGCATGGCACTGTTTGGAATAGCGACGGCATGGATCGTCCAGATACACAAGGAAACCGTCGCGAACGATCGCTTAAATGAAAATTTGCAAATGCTGAGTGACCAACCAAATGCTCCATTGATCATATTTCATGTTGACTACGAAGCTAGATTTCCACTGGTTGTTTCGCAGTTGCTAAATCACGGAAAACATCCGGGGGGAGCCGTTCCTGTTTTTCGTAAAGTGAATTCTGGAATCATTCAAATTTTCCTTGGCTCTGATGATAACTTACAGAAGTTGTCGCGCATCAAAGAACTTGTCGTCGAAACGCAATATAGCGTCCAGTTGTACGTTTCGGATTTTTCTCCTCAGCGGCAACGCATGCTGGGGACGTTGGACGGAGTCAATGTCGTAACTCTTGATTTAAATTTTGATTCATACAATTGGATGTATAACGAGTTCGGAGATGAAAAATTCGATGGGCAGTGGGAAGAGGCCAGAAAGCAAGCCGGTTTCAAAATCGAACTAGATATTGATGTGTCTCGACTCAAGGGCGTGAGTTTAAAACTGGACTGGACGATGTCCCAGAGGGAGCAACTCAAGCCCTTTGTTGGATTGCCAGCGTTGCAAACGGCTTCCATCTTCGATCTGTCAACCGAAGGTGCGGAATTCATCTTGGAGACAAAAGAGCGCTGGCCGAAGTCGATGGAGTTTGGTTTTTTGGACGAAGTCCCGGACGAACTGCGTCGGGAATTAGAATCAGAGTTTGAGTACAATGCTGAGCTAGAAGGCGGCGTCTTTTAGATGGTGGGGCTCACCGTCTTCCATCTGCCTTGGTGATTTTCAACGCCCGGCAGTCTTTTTCGACTCTCCGAGTCTGAACGCAGTCGGTTACTTGCACGGTGTTAGATTCAAAGCTGGCAGCTGCTCGGTTGTAGATTCGTCTGGCACCGAAGGTAAAGTTGATCTGATTTGAAGTTCTTCGTTTTGAACGACGTGTTCGAAATTGTGCTGATTGATCAGCGCGATTTTACACCGTCGAGTTTCGCACTCTTGGAGAACCGATTCCTCATGGCGTGCTAGGGCAGCTAGTAACCATTTTGAATCTTCTGGCTCAGGGTAAGAATACGTTGCGTCTAATTTGCTCCACGTTGTTACGGTTTGCTGGTTCGTCAGTTGCGAAAACACCTGTACGAAAAAAACGGGCAGTTTAGGAGAGTTCAATCCTATTTGAATCATGGTTGTGCCGTTTGGGGAAATAAATGTCTCCAACATCCATGTTTCACGATAGGTGGACTTCGGACCTACGTTTTCGCGCTGGTGAATTCCGATGGTCTCAAATCCGAGATGCGTTAACAGAGCGCGATGGTAAGCGTAAACGGCGCTGGATTTTAATCTACGATGTTGGCGGGCTTTTGTGCCAAATTTGGAACTGGGGACTGGCATATGCTCAGATAAAGGCTTGCACGCAAGGGAAGCCCGGCCCAACCGATATCCTACTCCCAAGCATACGACAGATGCAGCACCGATCGCCAAGCGAATCCCCATCGGAATAGCACCGCCTTTGATCAGGATTGTCGCGCTGCAACTGGCACCAACGAGCCCGACAAAGAAAATCGCTTGACTGATCCAGTACAACGTATTCGATCGACGGCGATTCGCTTGGGGGAACTCCGGTCTATGGGTATCAAATTCCTCATCGATCAAGCGGGAGGAGAATAGCGTCAAAGGTGTGGTGGTTCCCTGTGTATACGCAAGCCGCTCGGTACTTTGACGCCACGCCCTTCGACTGCGGTGCCGAAGAAACCACTGTGAACCGAGATGCAATAGCGCGGCAGCTAAAGCTAATATTAGGAGATCTATGACTCGCATGATCGTGGCAAAAAGGCAAACGGGTTTAGGAAAGGCTGTCTAAATGAAGTCTAGCTTTTTTCTGGGGCGTTGGCGGAGGAAATCAGAGCCCGTTTCCTCGGATACCCCAACACCTGTCCACGCCTCAACCCCTTTGCGTGCCAACAAAAAAGACCTTTTGGAATTGTCCCAAAAGGTCTTTGATTCAGCTGTTCCGTTTGTAATTTCTCTGGACGCATTTTTCCCAAACAGTTAGTCCAGGTCCACTGGCCACAACACCCAATCACCATCGATGACTTTGTCTTCGGTGGAGGCGTAGGGAGTGCTGATTGGATTAGCGCGGGACTCGTGTTTGCCGCCGTCGTCGTCTCGATCGCCGCCGACGCTGTAGATCGTGACGCCTTCGTCGGAGGCTTTGAACAAGAGTGGCTTACCCGTGACACGGTCGCGTGGGATCGCGGTAAGAAGTGGTCGCTTAAATCAACTGCCCGCCAGCTGCGGGTTGTGATGTCAACAGAAGAGACATCGGGAAAACGAGACTCATCGAACCAGCGGCTAGCGCCTTGCCGCTCACCTTACAGAGAAATTAGACAATAGTTTAACGACGAGCCGGCAGGCGACCGTGGCTGGCGGGGCAAAACGCTGACGCCTGCCGGCTAGTCGTTAAACTGACTGAGAACAGTCCCGTTTGAAGCAAACTATTCTGCTTTCCTAAATCTTAAGTGGCGCCATGAAAAGACCGCGTGCGATTTTAGTTCGCACGCGGTCTTTTATAAAATCACTCTGATTCGGCTATGGGGAAAACCTACTCTTCTGTTTTCTCTTCCGAGGCTGCTTCTTCGGTAGTTGTCTCTTCCGCTGCTGCCTCATCGGTGTCTGCCGCTTCAGCAGCAGGTTCCTCAGTAGCTGGCTCTTCAGCAGCTTCTGGTTTCTCTTCTTCGGCAGCGTCGTCAACGAAAGCTGGCTTCACCGCTGTGGCGGCCTGTTTGACGCGATCGTTTTCGCCGACGAATTCGAGGACGGCTTGTGCACCTGCATCGCCCAAACGAACGCCCGCGAGCTTAAGCACGCGAGTGTATCCGCCGGGACGGTCTGCGAACTTGGGTGCAACGTCGTCGAACAGGATCGAAACGGCTTCTTTATCGCCCAGCAGCGCGTAAGCGCGGCGGCGATAATTGATTGCCGGAGCAATCGCAGCGTTCCACTTCTGCCATCCGTCGCCTTCGCGCCAAGCCTTCCAAGCTTCGCTACCGCGATCGGCGTCGGTGTTCAAAGCGTCGGCCGCTTCGATGTGCGGCAATGCCTTTTTGGCAAGCGTTACGCACTTCTCAACCAACGGACGAACTTCTTTCGCCTTCTGCAGCGTTGTCGTCACGCGTCCCTTGTGCTTGGGAGGATTAACGGGCGTTTTGCCATCGGACTGGTACAAGCCCTCGTAGAACATGTCGTCACGCAGCGTTAGAAAAAGGCCGGTAGCCAAATTCTTGAGCATCGCCTTGCGATGGCTGGACGAACGACCTAACTGACGGCCTTTTCTTCTGTGTCTCATCGTATCACCAAAATTCTATTCAACAGTAAATGTCTTTTTTGAAAAAGTCGCCTTTGAAATAACCCTTTCTCGGGATCAAAGGCGACCATCGGTTTTGCTAATTAGCTTATCACGGGTGCCTTGGGAACTTTCATGCCCAAGTGCATTCCCAATTCGCCCAACAACTGGCGAACCTCGACCAATGTCGTTTCGCCGAAGTTGCGGATTTCCATCAGCTGGTCTTCTGTTTTCTGTACCAAGTCGCGGACGGTGCGGATGTCGGAACAATCCAAGCAATTGGTCGCGCGAACTGAGAACCTAAGTTCTGTGATCGGCATGTTCAACTTCGCCTCAAGCGCCGCGTCGATGCCGCCTTTGCTTTGCGGTTGAGCGTGAACCTCGGCACCGAGTTCAGAGTACTGAACGAACGGGTTGAGGTGCTTACGAAGAATCTTCGAAGCCTCGACCAACGCCATCTCTGGAAAGATCGAACCATTGGTCCAAATTTCCATCGTCAAGCGATCGTAGTTTGTTTTCTGACCGACACGTGTCTCTTCGACATCGTATCGCACACGTGTAACAGGACTGTAGACCGCGTCGATGGGAACGATTCCGATCTCGTGATCGTTGCCGCTGTGTTCGGTGGCGGGAATGTATCCGCGACCGTTTTCGACGACCATCTCCATCATGAACGGAACGTCATCGGTCAACGTGGCCAACACGTGGTCGTTGTTGATGATGTCGACGTCGCCGCCGGTTTGGATGTCCGCACCGGTAATGGGGCCGGCGGTGTTCTTTTCGATCGTGATGACTTTCATCTGATCGGTGTAGTTCTTGACAACCAAGGACTTCACGTTGAGCACGATTTCGGTAACGTCTTCGAGCACGCCGGGAATCGAAGAGAATTCGTGGTTGGCACCGCGAATCTTCAACTGAGTAACAGCGCTACCTTCAAGACTGGACAGCAGAACTCGCCTGAGGCTGTTGCCCACAGTCGTGCCGAAGCCGCGTTCAAAAGGTTCTGCTGTGAATTTGCCGTAGGTACGGGTAAGCGATTCACGCTCACACTCAACGACACTTGGAAGTTCTAAACCTCGCCAACGAATATGCATGGAGTTTTCTCCGAAAGAAGTGCAACCCAAGCGGGCTGCAGTGATTTGTTTGGGTTAATTAAAAGGCAACGCGGAAAACCATGGGTAGTCATGCGGCGGCGATTGCTTGCTGCCGCGATACGACTTGACTGGTTTTAGACGCGGCGCTTCTTGCGAGGACGGCAGCCGTTGTGCGGAATCGGCGTACGATCTTCGATGGATTTAATATTCAGGCCCGCCGCTTGTAGCGCGGTGATCGCACTTTCACGACCACTGCCTGGGCCTTTGACGCGGACTTCGACTTCCTTCACACCGAACTTCATCGCTTTTTCAGCAGCCGTCTGAGCAGCACTTTGGCCAGCAAACGGCGTGCTCTTTCGACTGCCTTTGAAACCGCATGTGCCGGCGCTTGACCAGCACAGTGTTTCACCTTTGGTGTCGGTGATGGTCACTGTTGTGTTGTTGAAGGTCGCTTGAATGTGGGCAATGCCGTAAGTCACATTTCTGCGGACGCGTTTCTTTTTTGATGTTTTAGCCACTGTAAATTAACTCCAGGATTTTAGTGTATCGCCGTATTTTAAGACGTTCGCAAATACACCGAAAATAACCCAAACAAACCTTCGGGCTTGTTCGGAAACTGTATTGATTGAATGCTCTGACTCTTGAGGTTGTTGGTGATAACGCCGCCGCTTATGCAGGGGCAGTTACCCGAAACAAACCTACCTGAGATCCTTAACGCCCTTCTTACCGGCAACGGTTTTCTTGGGACCTTTTCGAGTTCGAGCGTTTGTTTTGGTTCGTTGGCCGCGAACGGGAAGCCCAACGCGATGCCGAATACCTCGGTAGCTCTTGATTTCACGAAGGCGAGTGATGCACTGCTGAACGTGACGTCGAAGGGGACCTTCGACGGTGTAATCGCGTTCGATGATGGTTGAAATACTACTGACGTCTTTGTCAGTCAGGTCCCGCGCCTTGACGTCTGGATCGACGCCGGCTTTACGGCAAAGGTCACGCGCGGTCTGTGGACCGATTCCATACAAATAGGTCAAAGACACAACGGCCTTCTTATCGTTTGGAATATCAACACCTAGCAAACGAGGCATAAAACTTCTCTCTTGAAAC
>CAKZVF010000162.1 GCA_937921995.1 uncultured Pirellulaceae bacterium | reverse complement strand
TTATCCGCCGATGCAGAACAAGTGCTTTTCACCCCGGATGAATAGATTATCACCGACCGGTGCCGGTGTCGCGTCAACTGTTTCGCCGACGGAGTTGGTGGAGACGACTTCGAACTTATCCGAATCCTTGATCACGGTCGTTGTTCCGCTGCGGCCTGTCAGGAAGAAGAACAGACAATGTAAGAATTGGTCGGGGCATAGTTAATACCTGGAAAAGGTTGCTGGTTTAGGTGTCAATACGCTTGGAAGCAGAGAACGGTCCCAGAGTCACACGTAATCCAATCAAGTCGTGGACATTGTTCTTCTTTAAGAAAACATGATCGCCACCAGCAACGGTCTGTGCCCAATTGACTTAAAGTTCCATCACCATGTCGTCGCGGTGGATCAGCACCGATCGAATATTTTGCCCCAGGAGTTCAGCGATCTCTGAACTATGCAGGCCCATGATCTGTTTGGCTTGTTCTGAATTGTATTCGGTCAATCCACGTCCAATCGTTGTGCCGTTGGGGCTGATGATCTTAACGGTGTCACCGCGCGAAAAGGCGCCTCGCACGTCCGTCACTCCTACCGGCAGTAGGCTCTTTCCGCTTTCCAACGCCACCAAGGCCCCTTCGTCGACGACGATCTGGCCGGTGACTTCCAGGCCGCCGGCGATCCACCGTTTGCGTTGGTTGATGGGGATTTGCGAGGGACGAAACCAAGTTGCCTTCTTGCCGTTGTTGAGTTCTGAAAGCGGATGCAATTGGGCGGCGGAGGTGATCACCATGGTGGTTCCGGCTGACGTTGCGATCTTAGCGGCCTCAATTTTTGTTCTCATCCCTCCCCGAGAGAACTCAGACGCCGCATCGCCACCCATGGCTTCGATTTCCGGTGTGATATTATCGACAATTTCCAGATGTTTCGCGCCGGGGTCTAAATGCGGAGGCGCGGTGTACAATCCGTCGATGTCCGAAAGCAAAATCAATAAATCAGCGCCCGCCATTGACGCGACGCGCGCGGCCAAACGATCATTGTCCCCGTAACGAATCTCAGCAGTGGCGACGGAGTCATTCTCATTGATGATCGGTACGGATTTCCATTTCAGCGCTGTTTCAATCGTGTCCCGCGCGTTGAGGTAACGCCTACGCTCTTCGGTGTCGCCGAGCGTCAGCAGGATCTGAGCCGCAGTGATTTTGTGAGCTTGCAGTGCTTTGTGGTAGGCGTGGCAAAGCGCAATTTGTCCGATCGCCGCAGCGGCTTGACTTTCCTCCAGCAGCAGCGGGCCTGCGCTGATCGGCACACCTTGGTCCGCCAATTGTTTGCGTCCCAAAGCGATAGACCCCGAAGAAACGATCAACACTTCGGCTCCCGTAGACCAGAGATCGGCGACGTCACGGATCAGGGAAGTCAACCAGAGATCACGAATGCCATTTTCCTGATCAACCAGTGATGCCGAACCAATCTTAATGACGATACGGTTAAAATTAGCAAGCGACGGTTTCAAAGTAATCCTTTTCCTCTGCGGTGTTTGTAGTGCTGGGGTCGGTATCGTTCGGCGGTGGGCATCATCGCCCCACCGCTGGTTTGGTTTTTCGTTTGCTGCGACGGTCGGTCGCGGAGCTGTCAAAATCAGGTTCAATAAATGTTAGGGACCTAAAATAGTCGTACCCGTTCACGGCCTTGGCTCGAATAGATCATTGTCGATCAGCTTTCCAAGCTGATAGCGGGTAGCACGTTTGGTTTAGCTTCGGGCAATGCGTTAAGAATTGGAACGCTTTTCACATCGGCACGCTTACAATTGCGAGATTCGAGCGACAATGACCGAAAATGGTTATAAATAGTTTATACTCTATTGGATCGTTCGCGGAGACGTTGTTTCAACCGTTCGCCCCAACCAAACCCCAATCACCCGTATCTTACATTAGAATCTATGCTTAAACCGGATGCCCAACGCGAAAAGATTCTTGATCTCTTGGAGCACGCAGGCGGCGTCACCGAAGAATCTGTCCGACAAATCTCGCAAGATACCGGCGTTCCCGAAGCGGATATATGGGGCACCGGAAAGTTTTATTCGCTGATTGATACGCCGGGCAAACGAATACGCGTTTGTGACGGGCTGTCCTGCCAGTTGGCTGGCGCGGACGAACTGGCCGCGAGCATCACTGATGCGGGGAAGGCATGTGAGCGGGTGAGCTGTTTGGGGCAGTGTGATTTAGCGATCGCGACTCTTACCGAAGACATGCAGCTAAAGACATACACAAAAAAAGAGACTTCAATCTCGCCCGACGATCCTGAACTGGCAATCAATCTGGCGGGGCCGGTCGACTTGAGTTACTCGGCTTTGAAGCGGTCGATTTCTATGGGTGCCGAAAAGGTGATCAAGGCAATCGAGCTTTCGGGATTGCAAGGCCGCGGTGGAGCCGGATTTCCGGCGCATATAAAATGGACGTCGGTCCGCAGTCAAAGTGAGACTCAAAGGTATGTGATCTGCAACGCGGATGAAGCGGAACCGGGCACGTTTAAGGATCGCGAGACGATTCTTCGGCAGCCGCACAAAATGCTCGAAGGGCTGGCGATCGCGGCCGCGATGATCGAAACCAATGAGATCTATATTTATATCCGCGGCGAATACGGGAATGAGTATGCGTCGATCAACCGCGCGATCGAAGAAGCGCGGGATCCGTTAAGCCAATTTAACTTCACCGTTGTGCGCGGGCACGGTGCCTATATCTGCGGCGAAGAGACGGCGCTGTTGGAGTCGTTGGAAGGCAAACGCGGGATGCCCCGGTTGAAACCGCCCTTTCCTACTGAGGCAGGTTTTCGCGGCAAGCCCTCGTTGATTCACAACGTTGAAACGATCGCTTGTGTGCCGTCGATCATTCATCGCGGTGGGCAGCATTTTCGAGACCTTGGTAGGACCGAGGCGGGCTCGAAGCTGTATTGCATTTCCGGGCACGTTCAGTCGCCCGGCGTGTACGAACTTCCCTTGGGGGTGACTCTGGAGGAATTGGTGGACGCTGCTGGTGGTTATACCGGAACACCACTTGCATTTTCGCCCGGCGGCGCGTCGTCTGGTTTTTTACCGATCTCGATGCGGAATCTCCCGTTGGACTATAAGAATTTGGCCGAAGCCGGATCCATGATGGGAAGTTCCGGCGTGGTCGTGCTCAATGACACCGTTGATATGGCGGTGGCCGCCGGTTGGCAGCTGGAGTTCTTCGAACGCGAAAGTTGCGGCCAATGTGCGCCTTGCCGAATCGGATCGCGCTATCTTCGACGCCAAAATGATGCCTACTTAAAACTTGGCGATCCCATCGCGTTTGAACATGCTGATGATGTGGCTTGGGAGATGGAGGAAGGTTCGATCTGCGGGTTGGGCATGGTTGCTGCAAAACCATTGGAGTCAGCGCGAAAACATTTTCCAGATCACTTCAAAACGAAATAGTCACCGTTGTTGAGTCGAAAGCTTTACCTATGAGCGATTCCTTTCAAATAAAACTCGACGGAAAATTGGTATCCGCCTCATCAGGCGAAACGGTTTTCGAAGTCGCCAAGCGCGCAGGCGTTGAGATCCCGACGCTCTGCCACGACACGCGTCTGGAACCCGTCGGAGCCTGCCGCGTTTGTTTGGTTGAAGTCGCGGGCCAAAGGCGATTGCAGCCCGGATGTGCGTGGGTAGTCACGCCAGATATGGAGATCCAGACGCAGTCCGATCGAATCGAGCGTCATCGGAAGGTGCTTTATAATCTCTACAAGTCCGACCATACGCTGGACGATGCGGGGTTGCCTGTGGAGACCGGCAATAGCAACCAGTTGAGGGAGCTCTGTCAGAGTGTCCCCGATATGAAACTGGCGCCCGTGGAAGCGCCTCGTAGCGATCGTCCGATGGACGACAACCCTTACATTCAATTCGAGCCTGATCTCTGCATTCTCTGTGCACGATGCACTCGGTACTGTGACGAAGTCGAAGCCGTCAATGCGATCACGCTCTCCAATCGCGGCAGCGCGACCACGATCGCAACCGCGGGACAACGTAGCCTGATTGATACGACGTGCGAATTGTGCGGTGGCTGTATTGATACTTGTCCCACCGGTGCTTTGATCGAAAAGAAGGTTCCTAAAAATTTGGTTCAACTCGGTGGTACGGAATCGGTTAGATCGACCTGCAACTTTTGCGGTGTTGGGTGCCAATTGGATTTGCACGTTCACAATGATCGAGTCGTGAAAGTCACCAGTCCCGAACCGGGGGAGACGCTCAACGATGGGAATTTATGCGTCAAAGGACGGTTTGCGTATGATTTTATCCATCACCAAGACCGCATCACTGAACCTTTAATCCGAGATGCCAATGGAGACCTTCAGCCCGCGACGTGGGAAGAGGCCATCGTCGCCACGGCCAACGGTTTGAATCGAGTCCGGCAAAAGCACGGCTCCGACGCGCTGGGGTTTATTTCCTCATCGCGGTGCACCGGCGAGGAAAACTATTTGATGCAAAAATTGGCCCGAGCCGCCTTTAGCACCAACAACGTTCACCAGTGTGCGGCTACCTGACATGCTCCCACCGTCGCCGGTCTGGTGACAATGTTTGGTGCGGGGGCGATGACGAATTCGATTGACGAAATTCGTGATTCGGAAATGATGTTTGTCATTGGCTCCAACACGACCGAGGCTCATCCCATTATCGCGATGGAGATGAAAAGAGCGCGACAGCGCGGAGCGAAATTAGTGGTTGCGGATCCTCGGAAGATATGGCTGGCCGAGATGGCAGATCTGCATCTGCAGCTGAAACCGGGAACTGACGTGTGGCTACTGTCTGCGATGGCCCATGTAATCATCGAAGAGGATCTTCACGACAAGGCATTCATCGCGAAACACACGACCGATTTCGAATCTGTTGTCGAGAAGGTCAAAGCCTATTCGCCGGAGGCCGCTGAAGAGATCACCGGTGTGCCGGCCGATGACATTCGCCTTGCGGCGCGGTGGTATGCAACGACCAAAGCAGCCGGAATTTACTATACGCTGGGCATTACCGAACACACCCACGGGACCGACAACGTTTACTGCTTGGCGAATCTGGTGTTGATGACAGGGCATCTTGGCGTTCGGTCCGCAGGAATGAATCCGCTGAGAGGTCAAAACAATGTTCAGGGTGCCAACGACGCCGGCGCGACGCCCATTTACTACCCCGGTTATCAAAAGGTTGTTGACCCAAGCGTTCGAGAGGTTTTTGAGTCGGCGTGGGGAGTTCCGCTGTCGCCCAACAATGGCATTAATCTCAATGAAATGATGAAGGAGATGACGCGCGGCAACATCAAGGCGGTCTATGTGATGGGCGAGGACATTGTCGTTTCCGAACCCAATGTGTCTAAGGTTGAGGCGGGACTGAACGCGTGTGAGTTTGTGGTCTGCCAGGAAATTTTCCACAATGAAACAACTCGATTTGCTGACGTGATTTTGCCGGGAGCCTGCTTCGCGGAAAAGGACGGTGTGTTCACCAACAGTGATCGCCGTGTTCAGCGTGTTCGCAAAGCGGTCGATCCGCCTGGAAACGCGCGTCCCGATTGGAATATCTTGTGCGATGTCGCGCGGGCCTCCGGATATGACATGCCGGACTATCCGTCCAGCAAGGAAGTCTTCGCTGAGTTTGCTTCGTTGACGCCGCAGCTGAGAGGCATGTCTTACGAACGATTGGAAGCAAACGTGCAGGGGCTTCATTGGCCGTGTCCTGACAAAGACCATCCGGGCACGCCGACGTTACATCTTGATGGGCCCATCATTGGCATAGCGCCGTTTCAAGCGGTCGATTATCGACCCAGCGATGAACTGCCAGACAACGATTACCCACTGGTCCTCTCTACCGGACGTACGCTCTATCACTACAACAGCGCGACACAGACGCGCCGTGATGCCGGTCCGGTGGCAAAGCAAAGAGGGAACTTTATCGAAATTCACCGACGCAATGCCAAAATTTTGGGCATCGCTCATGGTGACACGGTGGAAGTCAGTTCGAGGCGGGGCACGATTCAGGCGGAGGCTTGGATTTCTCCGCGCGTCCGTTTCGGTTGCATTTGGATGCCGATGCACTTCTCCGAAAACCGAGCGAATCTGTTGACCAACGATGCGGGAGATGCCGTTACGGGGACCGGCGAGTACAAGGTGTGTGCTGTGAGGGTTAAAAAAGTGGAGCAGGAGACGACAAGCTTAGCTGGGGCGGCCCATGGTCAGCCGGTTTAAGCTGGAGACGTCACCGGTTGACGGCAAAACCCCCGGGAAACCACACGCCTTCGGTGAGCTTATTGTCGATTGCAACGATTGGGAAGGGTGAGAGCGGCGTTTGATTAACACTCTAATTCTGAAATCTCACAGTTCGCCCAACTTCATCTTTATTTGACCTAGACTACGGAAGTATCGGATCCGCAAAAGCCGGTTTTTGGGGGTGCCCCCTCGTTTCCTATCTGTCTCATTTCCATGATTTCAAAATTCAAAACTGAAATTTTGATCGGCAGTCTACTGCTGGCGACGCTCGCTGTCATTCTAGCGAATCAAGTCATCGTGCGCTCATGCGAATTAACCGTAAACAGCGCGATCGAGATTGGTTGCGCCGACGATCGGGAGATTGGTGGGACCTCGGAAGCTTCGGCAGGAACCGATGGCGACGTTTTTAAGTTTTGCTACAGCGTTGATGAAGCTTCGCTTTCAAAGAACTATACGCTGATTTCAATTGCCCCAAAGGGAGATTTTCCAAGCGATGTTTCTTGGTTGGATCACATTGAGATAACGGCTAAAACGAAACGACCCGAAGGCGAACAGGTAACCTTTTACGTCAAAGATTTCGAGCCTGCCGTAAGCGTTGAAGACGATTTGACAAGCCTCAAATACAACGAAACGGTTCTTAGGCTTTCAAATAAAATGGAAACGGTGACACTGCATCGAGACGAATTCCTTGTACCGACATGGTGGCAAAAGAGATTTGATGCGAAAGACAAAGTCGCCAAGCCGTCTTTTAAGGACGTTAGGTACTTTGAAATTAACGCCAACACCAGCGGCAAAGGTGAGATTGATATTGCTTCGATTCGATGCGTTGGGAACTATGTTGAAAGTGCAACGCTGAACCAAGTTCTTTTGTGGGTGTGGATGGGCGGAGCCTTGATTGGGATCATATTTCGCATGGTTAAGCTGAAGAATGAGCTTGAAGACAAAATCTTAAGCACGTCGCAGCTTCTTGAGCATAACAATATGCTGGCCACAGAATCTGCCACCTATCACGAACTTGCACGCAGAGACCCATTGACGGGTTTGTTCAATCGCTATGGACTGGAAGCCGAGCTGAAGGCATTGTCTTCTAAGGGCAGTTTTCAGTACGCGATGCTGCTTTTTGATTTAGATAAATTCAAAGAGATTAACGATAATCTCGGCCACAGTTACGGAGACCGAGTGCTGTTCGACCTCGCAACGATCGTCAGGTCAAAGTTGAGCGATAAGGATGTCGTCGCTCGTTGGGGTGGAGATGAATTTCTGGCGATACTTGCCAATCACGACGTCAAGCAAGCAAGCAATTTTGCTGAAGAGATTCGGCAATCAATTTTGGCGTCAGACCTGATTTACAGCTGTAGTTTTGGTGTCTGCGAATCAGAAGTTGACGGAAATTTTGAATCAACTTTTAGCAAGGCCGACGCAGCGATGTATGACTCTAAGAACAGCGGTCGCAATAAGGTCACCAGTTACCGAGAAAAACGCGGGCGGCGCTCTGCTGACCGGAGCTTGCACGTCGTGCCCGAGATTACCTTGCTACCCAATGACTTGCCCACCGGCGAGTTCGCGATTTACGAATAAGCAATAGAAGTTTGCGGCATCTAGCAAACGCCTCGAAAGCAACGGCCGAAGGGTGGGGCCTTTGACCGTTAAGTAGTCTCGACCTCTGCCAAACGTGGCCAAACGTGGCCAAGCGCCGGCTAAATCGACAGCCCGCAACGTTCAGGGCATGCCGAGATCGTTGATCGCGACTTCCCCTTACATTCCGCTGTCGGTGAACGGCACTGCTCTCTACAGCAAGTTCCGCAGAACCGTCTGAAGAATCCCGCCGTTACGATAGTAATCCATTTCGACAGGCGTATCGATTCGAACGGTTGCGTTGAATTTCGTTTCTTTGCCATCGTCATCAACCGCGATCACCTCGATCGAGGATCGTGGCTCAAGACTATCGCTCAGCGTCTCAATGGAGAAGGTTTCCTTGCCTGTGAGACCGACCGACTTCCACGTGTTGCCATCTTGGAACTCCAGCGGAAGAATGCCCATGCCAACCAAGTTGCTGCGATGGATACGTTCGTAGGACGCCGCGATCACCGCTTTGACGCCCAGCATCATCGTTCCTTTGGCCGCCCAGTCACGACTGCTGCCGGTACCGTATTCGGTGCCTGCCAAGACGATCAGCGGAGTCCCGTCGCCTTGATACTTCATCGAAGCATCGTAGATCGACATTTGTTCGTCCGTCGGCAAGTGAGTCGTCACGCCGCCTTCGGTGCCCGGAGCCAATTGGTTGCGGATACGAATGTTCGCAAAGGTGCCTCGCACCATCACCCGGTCGTTTCCGCGGCGAGAACCAAAACTGTTGAACTCGCGCGGCCCAACTCCGTTTTCTTGCAGATACTTGCCCGCAGGACCACTTTTGGCGATCGCACCGGCGGGAGAAATATGATCGGTCGTGACAGAATCCCCCAACAGTGCCAACACGCGAGCACCCTCGATCGGTTCGATGGGCGTGACCTCTTTGGTCAAACCGGCCAGGAAAGGCGGTTCTTGGATGTAGGTGCTGGATTCCTGCCATTGGTATAGAGCGCCTTCACCGGTTTCAATTTTGTTCCACATCTCATTGGATTCAAAGCAGTTGGAATACTGCTGCTGGAACATTTCGGGTAACACACTGGCGTCAAGAATGGTTTGCACTTCCTCTTGCGTCGGCCAGATATCCGAGAGCATAACGTCGCCATCGGTTCCTTTGCCGATCGGTTCGGTGACCAAGTCGATATCGGTCGTGCCGGCGAGCGCGTAAGCGACGACCAAGGGTGGGCTGGCCAAATAATTGGCTTTTGTCATCGGGTTGACGCGGCCTTCAAAGTTGCGGTTCCCCGAAAGCACACTCGACGCGACCAATTCGCCCGTCGTGATCGCATTGGAGACAGGCTCCGGAAGTGGGCCGCTGTTGCCAATGCAGGAGGTACAGCCGTAGCCGACGGTGTGGAAGCCCAGTTTCTTCAGCGATTCGGTCAGGCCAGATTTGTTCAGATAGTCGGTGACCACACGCGAACCCGGTGCCAAGCTGGTTTTTACATAAGAGGGAACGGTTAGGCCTTTGTCCGCCGCTTTCTTCGCCAAAACGCCCGCCGCGATCATCACGCTGGGGTTGCTGGTGTTGGTGCAACTGGTGATCGCCGCAATCACGACCGACCCATGTTGAATGTCTGTCGATTGCCCGTTGTTTTCGACTCGCGCCGTCGCGTCAAGCTTGTCCGTGCTCAAGCCGAAACCGCTGTGACCGACGGGTGCGGTTAGGCTGTCGTTGAAGGATTTTTTCATCGCGGAAAGTGCGATACGATCCTGAGGACGTTTTGGGCCGGCAAGCGATGGTTCTACGGTGCCGATATCCAGCCCCAACGTTCGAGTGAACTTTGGCACCGGTGCATCGTCGGCGCGGAACAGGCCTTGAGCTTTGGTGTACGCTTCGACCAAGGCGACCTCTTCATCGGTGCGTCCGGTACGTCGCATGTAATCAAGCGTTTCACCGTCCATCGGGAAGAATCCCATTGTCGCGCCGTATTCAGGCGCCATGTTCGCCAGCGTCGCACGATCGGCCAAGGACATGCTGTTGACGCCTTCGCCGTAAAATTCAACGAACTTGCCAACCACACCAGCGGCACGAAGTTTCTCTGTCGCGGTCAGCACAAGATCGGTCGCCGTTGCCCCGGGCGCCAGTTTCCCAGTGAGTTCAAAACCGATCACTTCTGGCAACAGCATGTAAATGGGCTGGCCCAACATGGCGGCCTCGGCCTCGATACCGCCGACACCCCAACCAAGCACGCCTAAGCCATTGATCATCGTCGTATGACTGTCGGTTCCAACAAGCGTGTCGGGAACCGCGACCGGGCCCTTTTCATCTTCGCGGACGAAAACGCCTTTGGCCAAAAATTCCAAGTTGACTTGGTGAACGATACCTACGTTCGGCGGAACGACGCGGAAGTTGTCAAACGCCTTCTGCCCCCAACGCAGAAATTCATAACGTTCGCGATTGCGTTTGAACTCCAGTTCAACGTTCATCTCCAGCGCGGCATCGGAACCGAACTGATCAACTTGAACGCTATGGTCGATGACTAGATCAACGGGAATCAGAGGGTTAATCTTTTCAGGTTCTCCGCCCAGCCGTGCCATCGCTGATCGCATCGCGGCCAGATCAACCACAGCGGGAACGCCGGTGAAATCCTGGAGGACAACCCGAGCAGGTTTGAATGGGATTTCGACTTTGGCTGGACTTGCGGCGTCGTAGTTGGCCAGATTTTTTACGTCATCTTCAGTGACGACTTTATTGTCGCAGTTGCGAAGGACCGATTCGAGCAATAACCGGATCGAGTAAGGCAGGTGATCGACTTTACCGATTCCCTTTTCTTGTAAGGCCGAGATCCTATAGATCCCTATCTCTTGGCCGTTGACCGTGATTGTATCTCGACTTCCAAAGGCATCAAAACTTGAGCTCATCTGCGTTAACCTGTGCAACTTTTCGAATAAAGAATTTGCACACAGTTTAACCGTTTTTCCGTTATTTTGAAGTGGGGATTACGCAGTATTAAGATTCGCTGGTGCGCTGAGATTGACGGCGTAGGATGGGCACTCTTGCCCGTCCAAGGTTCGCGATCTTGGCTTACAGTGGCAGGGCTAAGAATAAATCAACAAACCAGTTGCGACGGGTTGGGTGTCCTTTGCCAGAAGCACGTGAAAGCGTGACGCGACGAACCAGCGGCTAGCGCCCTGTTGCTGACATTGAGTCGCTAACATTACACGTCGTTTCACCTAGAGCGAATTACTGGGCCACAAAAGAAGCGGTTTAACGCGTCTGCGCATCGGTCTTGTTTTTCCACAAGATCAACTGCTTTCGATGGCCGTCAAATATCGCGCGTCCGGGCTGGATTTTGTCGATCCACCAATCGGTTGGTTCGACAGTGCGATGAAGATTGTCGCCAAACTTATCCTCCGAACCTGCCTTGCGACACGAAACCGCACAAAGGAACGTTCCACCGGGCCGCATCGTCCGGTTGATCTCTGCCAACGTCGCATCGATGTCCGATTCATCTAAATGTTCAAGCACATCAAAACAGGTCACCAGCGAAAAGTGTCCGTCGCCAAAGGGCAGCGTTTGAGAATCGATGGCTTTGAGCCGGTCATCGAGGTTCTGCATCCCGTGTTGACCTTGAAGCCGCTTCTTCGCGATCGCGATTGCTTCGTTGCTGATGTCGACCCCGTAAGTTTCAAACTGAAAGGGGCGATTGGATAGATGTTCAAACGCAAACCCGATTCCACAACCCACGTCCAAACTGCGTCCCGAAAGGTGGATTAGAATCGGTTCAGATTGAACAACGGTTCGAAATCCAGGGGAATTTTGAGCAAGCGTGTACCGTGAATTCGTGTTTACGACATCGTTATAAATTTCCCGATAGTCAGGCATGATTGAAACTCGACGGAGGACGGTGATACAAAAAAATCCCGCGCGAGCGTGGTGCCTACGCGGGATAAGAATTTTAGCAACTCAACGCGCTTACTTCATCAATTCAAAGCCCATCGAATCGACGTATTCACGATTCCAATCCAGCGTTTTCTGACGGAAGTAATGATCGCTGACCAGTCCCACATCCGGTGGCAGACGTTGGAATCTGAACAGTTGGTTTTTGAGGAAGTCGTCTCCAACCTCCGCCATTGACGTTTTGGGAGACAGCGACTGAATGACGAAAATCGTTTCGCCAGAACCATCCACCGCAACACCCGCCTCGCCGTCGCCCAGCGAAAATGCGGTTTCCATGAAATCTTCCGATGGAGAATCAACGCCGATCGGATTTGAAAGCACGGCTCTGCGATCGCGCGGCTGAAACCAAGTGAACTCGCCCGTCTGAATCGTCTTGGCGGGGTCAATAGAACTCAGTTTATTATCCTTGCTGACCTTGGCGGCAATTTCCTCCGCGGCCTTTCTGGCGGCTTCGATGGCTTGTTGCTGTCGCCAGTAATTGATGATCTCATCCTTACACTCCTCAAGCGTAGGGACTTTTGATTCGGCCAATTCCGTTGGCCAATAAACGTAGGACGTCGCTGTGAAGCGATTATCCGTCGACGCCGAATCGTACTCGCTCAATTTATTGAAGTTATTGAAAATCACGTCCGGCAATTTGACAGGAATCGGTCGGCCCTGCACATTGAAGATCTCATAGATTTCGCCAAGTTCGGTTTTCAGCATCGCGTCGTTATCAAGCAATTCGGTTTCACCCAAACGCAAACCGTACTGGTCCGCGATCGCTTGGAAATCGGGAAGCTCAGGAGCCGGCCGGTTCTTTTCCTTGCCATTTACTTCCCACTGAAGTCGCAGATTGAAATAGTTTTCCAGTTCATTTTCGGCCGTCGCCATGGCGGTTTTGAGCGCCGTTTCCGCTTCGGGACCTTTGAGTTGGCGGCGGATTGAGTCGGCGACCTCCTCCAATGGTTTGGCGCGTTTGATAACTTCGTCATCGTCGGTCAGGACCGGGCCGATGTCGACGTTTTTCATGTCGCCGATTCCGCCCACGTCGGCGGCGTCGGAATCCGTTTCTTCGGATGATGCGTCCGGAGTACTGTCGCCAGCGGTTTCGCTCTTGGTCTCGTCCACCACAACATCTGTCTCGGTCGCAGGCTTAACCTCTGGTGCTGATTCTTGGGTCAGTTCGGTCTTCATTTCAACCGGAGCTTCGGTCGCAGCAGGCACCTCTGTCACAGCAGGCACCTCTGTCGGTGTAGCATCTTGAGCAACCGTTTCAACGGTTTCCACAGCGGCTTCGGTTGTCTCTACCGCAGCCTCAATTTTCTCACCGGCAACTTCGACCGCATCAGCGACCGGGCCATCGCCAGCGAGAACCTCGGGGACGGGGACCTCTGTCGCGGGAACTTCCACGCCGGGTGTTTCTTCTTGAGCCGGCATCGAAACCAAGACAAACTTCGAACCAGAGGAACGAACCTTGTGGCTTTGATCCTCAGTGGCCGGTTCGGCCGGTTTTGGTGCGGCTTCCTCTTCCGCCTCATCAGAGTTTTCTTCCGTGCCGTTGTCGTCACCTTCGAGATTGATCGCAGGCATATCGTTTTCGTTCTCGTCGATCACGATCTCCATTACAAGATCCGACTCTTGAGCGACAAGTTCATCGTACTTCTTCTGAATCTCTTCGTCGGATAGTCCCTGGGCTGCTTTGTCCAGAAAGTCTTGATAGGCACCGACGAAGTACTGCAGTTTGATCCGACGGGCCATTTTAAATCCTGGACGTTTGCCGGAAGGGTCTTTGAATTCGGATTTACCCTTTTCGTAGAGGGCGCGAATCTCGGACTGTGACGGCATCGCGCTGTCGTCCACGTATTCGCTGATTGAAACGGGGAAGATTTCACAATCGATCTTCCGTTTCACTTTAGCGTAGTGTTGCACCGACTCCAGAGGGCTCGGAACACGCGGAATACCGGCGAACGACAGCGTCACCATCTGCTGGTTCAGCAGTTCGGTCTTCAGCTGACGCCGGATGGCCGCCATCGAAATCTGACCGTTATTCACTCTCCGGTTCAGCAGCTCCAAATCTCGATTGCTCAGCCCATCATCGTCGATGACGCCGTAGGTCCCAAACAGGTACTGGTCGATCATGTTGTCGCTGACCGCAAGGCCTTCGGCTTCCGCTTTTTCGGCCATTAATTTCCGGCCAATGATCTGTTCGTCAATGAACTCCTGCTGGCCTTCTCGAATTGGCTGGATGGGGCGCACGAGATCAACGAACTGGTCGCCGCGTTTTTCGACGCCCAAGTTGCGAAGCTCGTTGAGAAAGTTCAACGTGCGATAGTGGGCGCGCGTCATATCGGTGATCTGGTCGCGCGTGAACTCGCCGCCGTTGTAAGTTGCTACCGTGGGGTTTTCGCGTGTGCCGCTACGCGCTGTTGATGTAAGCGTGTCGAAGACGGCACCAAGTCCAAAGAACGCCATACAGAAGATTCCGACAGGAACCATGATCCAAATTGCGTTTCTGCGAAACCAGTTTAAAGGCGAAGCCATTGATTATTGTCCGTTGAGGTCGCGGTGGAATTATTTGCGTGCTGTCTATTCATAGCAGCAGCGCGGTGATTTAAAACAGAAATTTATCTGTGTCTGCCCGCCGGTTCAATGCCAATCACGCTGGTTTCCGGCGAAAAAGCCATGGTTCGCGGTCCAACCGTCCGCTGTTCGGGCCGCCAGCCTGTGAAGAATCGGATCAAAGATGCCAGCCTGAAGGATGTTAAAACCACAGAGTGCACACAGATCACAGTGACAATGTGATTGATACGCAAAACTCTGTGCCCTCTGTGAACTCTGTGGTTGAAATTCTTTGCCGCTGACAGAGCGTGCGGTTTCGGCTGTGAAATCTTGTGCCGAATGACGTCTTGATTTGAGCGGTAGTGGTTGAGGCCACAAATCCTGCGGCGGCATTAAACGATGAAAACAAAGGTGATTCAAAGGGTAAAGGAGGGGCAGGATTCGTTGCCTCGTCCACTCTCTCTAACAAATACTACTCGGCTGCCTTCTTTTTAGCCTTCTTCGTAGTTTTCTTTTTGGCTGCTTTCTTCTTTGTTTTCTTCGCAGCCTTTTTCGTCGTCGTTTTCTTTTTCGTGGACGCTTTCTTCACGCGGACCTTGGTGCCATCTTCTCCTTCGACGACGTCATCGGTGCCCTCGTCTGCGCCCTTCTTTTTCTTTTTGGCTTTGCGAGGTGCGAACTCAAATCCAAGTTTGCCCGTGATCCGATCCAGGGTCAGATGAGCCGCGAACTTGCGGCCCTTCTTGGAGAGGAAGCCCGGCATCAGATCCGTTTTACCTTCGACGAAAAGCTTGATGCCTTGGTCGGTGGGGATTTCTTTTTGCAAAATTGTTTTTGAGATGCGGACGCCGCGCTCCTGTTTCTTCTTCGCCATGTCGGGGGCAAGGAACGCTTTTTCATTTTCGTAGACGGCCGTCAATTCGTCCGAATCATCGGTCAGCTTACACTGGCAGATAATCTGTTCGGGTTTCAGGTTTTCGACTTCCTTCTCCCGTTCCTCGTCGCCTTCGAAAATGAAAGTAACTTTGTAGACCTTCTTGGGTTTATCAAGCGCCAGTTCGGCGGTGAAAGGCTGGCCGAAACGGTTTTTAAATGTCTCAATCGGGCCGACCTTGCCCTTTTCCATCAACTCCTTCGCCTGAGCCTCGGTCAGTTCGTGACTGGCGATGTGTTTCTTCACTTTGAAAATGCACTCGGGATCCTTGCACTGGAACAATCCATCGGTCTGCTTGTGTTCCATTTTGCCGCATTCGGGGCATTTGGCGATCAGGTCAGGGAACTCGCGATCGACCAACGTCTGAGTGTAGTCCTTGGTCTGCTGGACGATGCTGTTGGTGACGTCCTTGATCTCGTTCATGAACGTGTCGCGATCAAGTTCGCCGGCCTCCATCGCTTTCAATTTATATTCCCACTCGCCGGTCATCTCCGGAGAACCAAGTTCCTCGATCCCGATCGTGTCCAACAGATCGCTCAACGCCAACCCCTTGTTCGACACCACCAGTTCGCTCTTGCGGATCTCGTTGCGGAAAACATATTTCTGACGAATCAGCCCTTCGATCGTGGCCGCACGCGTCGCCGGTGTTCCCAGCCCGCGTTCGCTCATCGCCTCCCGCAATTCGTCATCGTCGACGCGTTTGCCGGCGGTTTCCATCGCCGAAAGCAGGGTCGAATCGGTGAAACGGGCAGGGGGACGAGTTTCTTTTTCAAGGGCTTCGATCGAAACCGTTTCGGCTTGTTCGCCGTCCATGGCTTGGACCAGTTCGTCTTTTTCGGCCGCCACTCCAGGTTTGCGGCCGTACACTTCGAGGTATCCCGGCACGATTAAAACCTTACCGTCGGTTTTGAAAGCGTCGTCGCCGATGCGCGTGATACGTTTGGTGATTTCGAATTCGGCGCTGGGGTAAAAGATCGCCAAGAACCGCCTGAGAACCAGTTGGTAGATCTTCGACGCTCCGTCATCCAATTTTGCCGGAGGAAGTTTTCCCGTGGGGACAATCGCGAAGTGATCGCTGACCTTCTTTGTGTTGAAGACGCGTTTGATGGGCGTGATCCGGTCATTCTTAATCAGCCACTTCGCACACGCTTTGAGATCATCGCCCAATGCGGAACTTGATTTACCCGCTGCCAGATTGGCAACCGTTTCTTTGACCGTGTCGACGTAGTCTTCAGGCAGGCATTTCGAATCGGTACGTGGATAGGTCAGGATTTTATGTCGGTCGTAACAGGCCTGAGCCAACTGCAATGTTCGGCCGGCTGGGAATCCGTGTTTGCTGTTGGCTTCGCGTTGCAGCGAGGTCAAATCAAACAGCAGCGGCGGCGCGGACTTGGACGGGCGTTTGGTTTCTTCGACGACGCCCGTTTTGCCTTCGCAGCGCGCTTTGATGGCGTCGGCCTCTTCGCGGGTCCATAAACGTTCGGCTCTGCGGTGATCGTATTGCCTGACACCATTTTCATCGACGCGCTCTTGGTCATCCTTTTTGAAGCTCTCATCGAACCAGCGACCGGCATATTCGCCCTTTTGAATTTTGAAATTGCCGTGAACTTCGAAGTACGGCTTGGCAACAAAGGCACGGATTTCGCGCTCGCGTTCGGCCATGATCATCAGCGTCGGCGTCTGAACGCGGCCAGCAGTAGTCACATTGAATCCGCCGTGACGCGAATTAAAGGCCGTTAAGGCCCGGGTGCCGTTGAGCCCGATCAACCAATCGGATTCGGACCGACAAACGGCCGCGTCGGCCAGGTTTTGCATTTCGTCGTTGGACCGCATCGAGTTCCAGGCTTCGATGATCGCACCGTCGGTCATCGACTGCATCCACATGCGTTTGATTTCGACGTCTTTTTTGACATTCGCGTGCTTGATCAAGTAATAGAAGATCAATTCGCCCTCGCGGCCGGCATCGCAAGCGTTAACGACGGAGGTGACGTCTTTCTTCTTCAGCAGCTTCACCAGCGTCTTGAAACGGGCTTCGGTGCGTTCGATGGGCTGAAGTTCGAATTCTTCAGGAATGACCGGAAGATGCTTGATTCCCCACGGCAGCTTTTTCCCTTCGCTGGTCGTGGGCATCTTGAGTTCGACCAAGTGGCCTACGGCCGAGGCGACGATGGCGTTTTCGTTCTCAAAATAGTCCTTCTTCTTCTCAAACTTTCCGATTTCAGGCAGTTTCCCCAGCACTCGGGAAAGGTCGGTGGCAACACTTGGTTTTTCGGCGATGATCAGCGTTCGTGACATATTTTGATGGCTCACTGGCGGTAGTTGGCCGCGTCCGCTGCAGAAGTTGAATCGGGATCAGATTCTGCGACGGATATATATAATGGCGATTTGGAATGAACGAATTCTGCAAACGGGTCGCAGATTGGGTAGGATTAATCGCTGGTCGGGAATCTTGTCAAGCCCTCACGAAACCGTTTTGTCTCGGATGACTCGCGTTTTGGCGATACAAGCCTATGGAAAATTTCACAGCGGACGTGCGAGTAACTTCCCAATCAAAGGGATGTCGCTTGCTTTGTTGCTGGTTGTACGAGATAATGAGCCTCCGTGACCGGTTGGAAACTTTTTTGCGATCCGGTCGAGAACAATAAATTGAAAATATGGTCGACCCAGCAACTACTGCTTGGGTCGTTTGTGTTTTAAGGACAGACAGAAGTACGAGGAGATTGGCTGTGGTTGAACGAGTACCTATGACCCAAGAAGCTTACAACAAGCGCATGGAAGAGGTTGAAGAACTTGAGAACGTCGTGATGCCAAAAATTGCCGAAGACATCGCGCTGGCGCGGGCCGAAGGCGACCTCAAAGAGAACGCCGAATACCACGCCCAACGCGAAAAACAGGGGATGGTGCAGGCCAAGATCAACGAAATCAAGGGCCGTCTGTCACGGGCCCAAATCGTCGATCCCTCTCAGATCAACACCGATGAAATCGCCTTCGGTGCCAAGGTAACCGTCGTCGACACCGACATCGACGACGAAGAAATCATCACGCTCGTCGGTGACGGCGATGAAGATTACGACAGCGGAAAATACTTGATCACCAGCCCGATCGGACGTGGGTTGCTGGGGAAAAGGGTCGGCGACATTGCCGACATTGACGTGCCCAAGGGCAAACTGCAGTTCAAGGTCATGAAGATTGAGTATCCAGAGTTGGGCTAACGGCCGCCGATGACTGTCATCAGCATCGCCGGACTGCTGTTGGGCGGCCGACGAAGTTTGACGGGGCTGTTGGGCCGGCGGTGTCTTTCGCTGACCTTGGATGAAGAAATAGGATGCTTTGATGCGTGAGGCGGTACATTTGGTTTCGGTTTTTATGGTTTGTTGCCTCTTGGTGGGAGGGGTTGCTAATTTGGCTTTTTCTAAGAATCCTCGACCGGTCGTGATCGTGCACGGGGCATGGGGCGGAAGCCATCACTGGAAAGCCGCCGGCGATCTACTAGAGGCCGAAGGCGTTGGAACCGTCCATCGAGTGTCGCTAACAGGGCAGGGGCCGCGCGTTCACTTGGCCTCGCGCGACGTGAATTTGGAAACCCACATCCAGGATGTTGTGAACTTAATTAAGTACGATAATTTGTCGGATGTGTTGCTAATTGCGCACAGTTACGGCGGCGTAGTTGCATCCGGGGCAGCGGATCGAATTCCCAAACGCATTTCCAAGATCGTCTATCTCGACGCCAGCCTGCTAGACGACGGAGAGTGTTTTTTCACCGGCGATGAATCGTACCGGAAGAAGCTGACAAAAAGAGCGGAGGAGGATGGCGAAGGTTATCTTATTCCCGTTGATTGGCCTAACGATTTTGGCGACGTGCCCCATCCGTTGGCGACGTTAACCGACCCGGTAACGCTCAAGAATCCGCTGCGCGAAAAGATATCGGCCAGCTACTGGGTGTTTACCGACGGCAAGGAACTCGAAAAAGACGATCGCTTCCGATTTTATAATCGAGCCAAAGAACGCGGTTATGCGGTGAGAGATTTCAAATGGGGTCACAACCCGCAGCGGTCAAACGTCGCAGAGATGGTTGAATCTCTGCTGTTGGAGTTGGCGAAATAGGCAGTTTGATTGGCAAAAGCCAAACCGCCAAACGCTTTAAGACCGACTGAAAGGAAATTGGAGATACATCGTGACCCTATTGAGAGATTCGTTTACGGCCGCGGTTTACGTTTTGGTAACACTACTTCTCTGTAAAACCGTCGACGCTCAAAACGCCACGATTACCGTTGACTTCAAGACAACACTGGAAACGAATGGACTGTCAAAGCTCGACCGGCGAAAGTTCATCAACGTGCATTCCAGCGTGTTCGATGCCGATTGGAAGAACGAACTTGAGAAGCTCAAATATCTTACCGACGATTTGGACGTGTATTTTGGGCGCGACACGGGTGAAGTTTCGTGGTTGTTATCGCAAATGCGAGAGGATACAAAACGTCCCGGGTTTGTTGAGTTCAACCTTTTGCAGGATTATTGTCAGAAACTGCAACTGCAACATGTTGGGCGGCAGGGACTGCGCAACTTTATTGACCACGAGGACCCCGTCGTAGCTGCTCAACCCGTTGCGATATGGCCCGAATGCACAACGATCAAACCGCCCGACCAAAGCCGTCCCTGGAAAATCGGAAGCCCAGAAGCTGCCGGCGAATACATCGCCTACTGGCTTAATATGGCTCGCAGTATCGAAGGGGCTCCAAGGCCCCGGTTTGTCGAATTGCTAAATGAGCCCTTATACGAAATCGAGCGAGGAGGAATTAAGGCCACGGCTCAAGAAGTGTTTGAATTTCATCGTCGTGCGGCAACGCAACTTCGCGCGTACTGCCCGGACGTAAAATGGGGAGGTTACACATGTGCTTTTCCTGACATCGAAACAGAAGACTTCAAGAATTGGGAGCAGACGTGGAAGCAGTTCATCGACATCGTGGGTGAAGACATCGACTTTTACTCGTTGCATCTATACGATTTTCCCGGAGTCAACTTCGGGCAGCAAATGTTTCGCAAAGGCTGCCAACTGGAAGCAACGCTGGACACTATTGAACACTATTCAGCACTGAAATTTGGCAAGCCCAAACCGTTTTTGATATCGGAATATGGCTCGCAATTGCACGACTGGTACGAACAACCGTGGTCGTCTCAGCGCGATTGGCTTTGCATTAAAGCGATCAATTCGATGATGATGCAGTTTATGAGTCGTCATGATCAAATTGTAAAAGCCGTTCCATTTGTTCCGGGTTTAGCCGAATGGGGTTTCGATCAAAAACTGAAACTCCCGTATCATTGGCGACTACTAAAACGTGCCAACGAACCCGCTAACTATTCTGGAGATGTGGTTTTTACAGACCAGATAAAAATCTACGAATTTTGGCAACATGTGAAGGGATCGCGCGTTGTTACAAGTTCTACCGACGGTCAGTTGCTCACCGAAGCATTCGTTGACGGGCACCAGGCTTTTTTGATTATCAACAACCTCTCAACAGAACCTGTGACGCTAGACGTTCCTGCGTTGCGACGCGGCATCAAGCCGACGAAAGTCTTCGTCAAGCATCTGTATTTTCACGAAGGTAAGGTGCAGCTTGACGGTCGCTATTTTGAAGCCGGAAGTAAATCGCTAGTTGTCGGACCAGAAGCATCCTTGCAGCTGATCTGCGACTTCGAGAAACCGCTTGTACGGTCCAACCGCGTGCAAGAGAAAAAGCACTTCGCAACGACACAGTTCGCGGAGATTGTAAAAGGTGTCCGAACGAAATACGCGATCAAGGGCGTAAAGATGCACAAAGAGGGGGCAGGAACATTGCGAATCGCGATTGGCCGAGACCATGGTTTGGTGCTTCAGCCGCACGTTATCTTCAATGGAAATGCGCTGGCATTGCCAGACACCTATCGTGGCCCAGCCCAAAAAGACCGTCCCTTGTTTTTTGGTGTTCTGGAAATTCCCGTGCCCAATCGGTTCATTAAGAAATCAAACATCATCGAAGTGCAGTTTCCTGATAATGGCGGTAAGATTTCCGCCGTTTCTCTAGTTCGACGCACTCCCGCAACAACTGCCGGCCAAGAGTAACTTTTCGTGCTAGTGGTTTGTCAGGGATGGAAGTTAGAGTGTGTCGTCGTAGCCGGAGTCGCCAGACTTCGGTTTTATACTGCTGAACTGAATTCTGGCGAATCCAGCTACCCTAAAATTAAATGTTGACAGACCACTAGGCTGCGGAGCTAAACAAATAAGGTTGTCAGATACCTGACACCTTTTTTTTGTGTCTTCACATGATGCAACGCCCAAAAGACATTCAATGATTTCTTTCCTTTCGAGGAAAGACATGCACTTTGTGGTGCCCAAGAATGCGTGGGGGTACTTAACCGCAGCAGTTGTTTTGATGGACGACTCCCAGTTGTCCGTTGGGTTAATTCCGACCGGGTAAAGATTGGTCGGGGCTTTCGTCCTCTTCAATGAGCGTACTGAAGATTTCCTGCACTCGCTAGAGGAATGCGGCGTCGGTGAATTCAACACGTTGCTATCGACATTGCCATAAAATGAAAATGCGCGTTTTGTTACAATTGCGACGTAAGGATTGAGAGCGATTCTCCG
>CAKZVF010000161.1 GCA_937921995.1 uncultured Pirellulaceae bacterium | reverse complement strand
ATTGTCATAGCGATCGGTTGCCAGGCCGACTCGAAAGGTGCCACCGCTGTTGACGTGCATCCACTCGGTGGTCAACGTGCGTTCGGCCGACCCCGCCGCGCCTTCGAGAACCCTCAACGTGCCTCCATTGACGACGATCTCCTTGGCAACGTGAGGGACCGCGCTATTAAGAGTAACCAGGATCGGCGATTCGGTTGTCGTGTGCTGTCCGATTAGAACTCGGTCGTTGGCGCCGGGAACCACTCCGCCCACCCACGTGCTGCTGTTTGACCAGACTCCGCCGCCATCAGCGGCGACGATGGTCGCCAACAGTTGGCGTGGTTCCAAAGCTTCAAAACTCAACGACGAATCCACGACGCGATTACGTCGTCGCTTCGCAGAATTCGCTTTGAAAGACGAGCATTTTTTGGCCAACAGGGCGTCCATTAAGAGCTTGAGCAAATTCTTATCTCTTGCTTAATTGGTGTTACTACGCACAAACGACAAATTACGAAGGTTTGACGCTCGATTCGCTGGGCTGGACCATCACGCTGGCGCATACCTCAGCTTAACTCTAGTATGCCGGCGATTTCCAACTCTCACAGAAATCTCCGCTGACAAATTAACCAGCCAAAGTCAATGCGGCAATTTCCTGACGACTAGCGGGCCGCGTCCAGGCACTGTTTCTGGTTCTCCTATTTGCCGTTGTACTGCTTCGAGTTGTCTGGCCAGTCGTTCGGTACCGGCTATGCAGCCGGTACATCGGGTAAAGGAAAATTCACCAACAATCGTGGTTTGCCGCTGAGCGATTGGGGGTCACTAACTTTCTTCATCCGGTTGGCGACCATGGTCCGAAGTTCTGCCGACTTTTCCCCGTGCGCGGGCAAAATTGTGCGAGGTTGTCCTGCTCGAACGGGTCGTCCTCGATTTGATATAGCTCTTCTGCTTGATTGCCAAGATAGTCATGCAAGAACGCGGTGGCGACTGGATCAGTCTTGGCGGCTTCGAAAGTCGTAGTTCAATGGTGAATTCGGAGCGTCTTGTCCAGGGTTATTGCCCATCAAATCCAGGTAGCTGGCACCAGTGAATGGCTTCAGTGCCGTACGCGTTTTCCATTCACCAAAAGGCGACGGCGTGCTTTCCATCTCCATGATAACGGCCCCGTCAACCCCGTTATCCTGCAGGCGTTGGAATCGGAAAGTCTTTTAACAATTGAGGTGGTCCGCTAAGTGAGTGGTCGTCGCCAACTTCTTTCATTCGGCTGTCAATTAAGTTGCGAAGTTTAGCAAGTTGTTCAGTTCGCTCAGAAGAAGTTGCCAAGTTGTTTTTCTCAAACGGATCGTTTTCGATGTCGTAGAGCTCTTCGGCTGGGTTGCTGTGATAGTTGTGCAAGAATGCCGCGGCCTCAGGATCGGTCTTGGCGGCATCCAGGTACGACTGCCAATGTCGGCCCGCGTGCGCCCAATGTTTCTCGGTTCGCGGAACTTCTTTGGCCCAGACGTCCGTGTGGGTGGTGTAAGCGAACTCAGGATTCAAGTTGCGAATGTACTTCCATTTGCCAACGCGAACGCTGCGGATCGGGTATACATTCTTTTCATTGTCGCCCTTGTGTGTCGCGTAGATCGCATCGCGATGCTGATTCGTTTCGCCCATCAGCACTTTGGCGAATGAACGACCGTCGATACCTTCGGGCGACGTGCCGCCCGAGAGGTCAATCATCGTCGGGACCAAATCAATCCAACTGACCATCGCATCAGTCGTTGAGCTGGGTTTGATCTTGCCAGGCCAAACCGCGATCAATGGCGTTCGAATTCCAGTTTCGTACAGAGACCATTTCGCAAACGGCCAAGGCATTCCATGATCGGATGTGTAAATAAGCATCGTGTTGTTCAAATCCAAATGCTTGGCGATCAACTCGCGAGTCTGCCCGACACGCCGGTCGATGTCTTCGGCGCCTTCGACGTATCGGGACATTTCAACACGAGCTTCGGGCGTGTCAAAAATCTTCGGCGGAATGACGACATCTTCGGGGGCGATTCGCGCGTCTTCTTTGGGTGGCCACGCCGTGTGCGTGTCGGTCCAGCCAAGAAACAGAGCCAGCGGCGGAGCGTCGGTTGGGCGTGATTCGAGAAACGTTTCAACTTGGTCAAGCGTCATGGTCTGTTGCAACCCACCGCCGCCCAGAATCTTCACACCCTCAGGCACGTACTGTCCAAAATGCTTCCTTCCCGCATGGCCGACTTTGCCATGAAAGACAACTTCATACCCCTGCTCAATCAGCACCGGCAACAGCGATCGCACACCTGGTTTGAGTTTGAATTCATGGTTACCAACAATTCCGTTGCTATACGGCATGCGTCCGGTGAACAGTGCCGCGCGACTGGGCGCGCAAGCCGGCGAAGCAACATAGGCATTGTCGAATCGAATTCCCTCTTTAGCCATCTGTTGCAAGTTTGGCGTTTGAATCTCACTTGCCCCATATACCGATGAGTGATGCACGCCATGATCATCCGCGATCGTGATGACAAAGTTCGGCTTTTGAGCGATGGTCGTTTGACCACACATTAAGACGATAGCGAAAACTATCATGTGTCGAGAGCAGATTCGCATAGTGGCGTCCAGCGTTAGTTGAGATTGAAATGAAAGTGCGATTGTCCAGGGAATAATTTTTTCGGTGTAACTTACTTGGATGTATTTACATGAGGTTTGATGCCTTGGGGAATCAGCTTGAACCTTGGATCGTTCTCGATCGTACGAATTGCTCGGTCCGCGCCCAAGTATTTGCGGCGAAGGTCAACAAACGGACGGCTGCGAGATTCTTTTGAAGGATCGTAGTCAGGATTGATCGCCGGCGTGTATTTGACGTCAACGTTTTCATCAATCCAATCGTTTAGTTTGACGAACAGCGTTCGTGCCTTGTCCGGCATGGCGGATGAGAGCTCAATCGTTTCAAAGGGATCTTCGGCAAGGTTGTAAAGTCGCAACGCACCCGACCAATCGAAAATCAATTTCCAGTCTCCACTACGGACAGCAGACGAGGGAGCCGACGGTAAACCGTCCTCGGGACTCTTGACGATCACGTTCAGCGGGTAATGCTGATAGAAAGTGTCGCGTTCGTATTCGCCTTTCGTGTTGGCAGGATCGTCCAGCAGTGAAGCGATACTGCGTCCGTCAATACCGCCCGGCATTGTGTGTTTGGAAACGTCGTAGCCCGCTAATTCCAAAACGGTCGGGAAGATATCGTTGCAGTCCACCGGCACGTTGCTCCAGCGGTCCCCATCGACGTGTCCTTTCCAACGAATCACCAACGGCACACGGATTCCACCTTCAAAATGGGTCGCCTTGCCGCCTTTGAAGGGCGCGTTGTTGGTTGCGATCGGGTCAGTGTACATCACGCCACCGTTGTCACTCATGAAGACGATAAGCGTGTTCTCATCTAATCCAGTTTCTTCCAGTGTGGCAATAATTCGACCGACCGAAACGTCCAACCGTTTCAGCATCGACGCGTAGACGGCATTGTCATGTCCGTTCCAACCACGTGTTGCCTTCTTTTCAAAGTACGCGACTTCGTCGGCGCGACCATGGAAAGGAGTATGAACGGCGAAGTGACAGAAGTGCAGAAAGAACGGTTTGTCGGCGTCGGTTTTGGAATTGGCCCGTCGGCGCAAGTAACTTACCGCGTGTTCGGTGAGTTCGTCGGTCAGGTATTCCTGCCCAAGGTTGCCGCCGGACTTGCCTCGCAATAGTTTTGCTTGAGGTGTTTTTGGAAAATGCAATTTGCCGCTGTCCCAAAGATCACGCCAATTGAAATAAGGCGAACCGCCTTCGTCGAAGTACGAGATTTCTTCAAACCCCTGATCCGCAGGCTGCCAGCCCTGCGAACCGTGGCCGCCGACATGCCATTTGCCAATGAAAGCCGAATCATGATCCGGCATGGCTTCGGCCAGCGTCGTTTCATTCTGTCCATTGTCCGACGGCTGGCCCGAAGCCAAAGCGTCGCGCGTCGTTCCGTTTAATAACGCTTGTTGGATCTTGATTTTGTCTTGCCAAACTAAGGCATCCTGAGCGACGTAGCCTTGGGGTGGCTCAATGCCCTGATTGTAAAACGTGTGGACGTTTCCACCGACGGCCGTTGTGAATCCCGTCCTTGCGGCGTATTTCCCCGTCAACAGACTTGCCCGCGCCGGCGAGCAAAGATGGCAGGCGTAGGCCTGGGAAAACGAACAA
>CAKZVF010000160.1 GCA_937921995.1 uncultured Pirellulaceae bacterium | reverse complement strand
CGGTGCCAATGCCGAACAGGTGACCGAAGCTTTCCGCATCATTTTGTCTGACGAGAACGTGAAAGCGGTCTTGGTCAACATCTTCGGCGGCATCATGAAATGTTCGACGATCGCCGAAGCCGTTGTGACGGCGGCGAAATCTGTTGGGTTCACTGTGCCATTGGTGGTTCGATTGGAAGGCACCGAAGTTGAACAGGGACGCAAGATCCTTGAAGACTCCGACGTTGACCTGATCACGGCGACCGATATTGACGATGCGGCCGAGAAAGTTGTCGGGACTTTAACGGCTTAACATCGGACGTTGGTGGACGCGGTTCTGCGAATCAAGAACTGCTCCGAATTATTCGCGCACCAACGCCCAACAAACGAATTATCAAAACAAATCAATAAAACGAAATACCGGAACAATCAATGAGCATCCTCATCAACAAGGATACAAAAGTAATCTGCCAAGGTATCACCGGCAGCGTGGGTGAATTTCACACCAAAGGGTGTCTGGAATACGGCACCAAAATGGTCGGCGGAGTAACGCCCGGCAAAGGTGGCCAAACGGTATCGGGTCTGCCTGTGTTTGATACCGTCGAAGAGGCGGTCGAGCAAACAGGTGCCGACGCGACGATGATCTTTGTCCCGCCACCGTTCGCGGCGGATGCGATTCTCGAAGCGATTGCTGCCAAGATTCCTGTCATCTGTGCCATCACCGAAGGCATTCCTGTCTTGGATATGGTGCGTGTGTACCAGGCGGCCAAAGAAGCGGGTGTTGTGCTGGTGGGGCCAAACTGCCCTGGCGTGATCACGGCCGAAGAATGCAAGATCGGGATCATGCCCGGCTATATTCATCAAAAAGGCAAGGTCGGCATCATGAGCCGTTCGGGCACGCTGACTTACGAAGCGGTTTGGCAAACTTCTACTCTTGGATTAGGCCAAACCACCTGCGTCGGGCTGGGCGGAGACCCGATCGTCGGAACTTCATTCATCGACGTGTTGCAGATGTTCGAGGATGATGACGAAACCGAAGCCATTATGATGATCGGCGAAATCGGCGGCACCGCCGAAGAGGAAGCGGCCGCTTACGTTAAGGAAAACATCACCAAACCCGTCGCAGCGTTCATCGCGGGCAAAACGGCTCCTCCCGGAAAACGCATGGGACACGCCGGTGCGATCATCAGCGGCGGCAAAGGAACGGCCGCTGAGAAGACGGTGGCTCTAGAAGCTGCCGGCATCGAAGTCGCAAAAAGCCCTGGCGATCTGGGGGGCGCGATGAAGCGCGCGATCGACAAGGCTTAGGATTCAGTAGCGTGTGATCGTCCGGGTGGCTTCAAAAATTGGGGAACACTAATCGGCGCTAATCTGACACTAATGTCTTCGGTTGTTAGATTAGAGAAGATTAGTGTTCTTAATTTCACACTGAGAGGTGACCGATGCTGAAGCAAGAAGGCTACGACTTCATGGGGGCCGCATTTGAAGTCTACAATGAACTGGGCTACGGGATGGCGGAAGACGTCTACCAGGCAGCGCTGGAAGTCGAATTGGGGATTCGTGAAATCGATTTCGTTTCCCAATCTGCACTCGAGGTCTATTACAAAGGCCATCAGCTGAGCGCGAAGTATCGCCCCGACTTGCTGGTGTTTGGGGAAATCGTGGTGGAGCTTAAGGCCGTAAAGGGCATCACTTCTGACCACGAAGCCCAACTGCTGAACTACATGCGCATAGCTCGCAAACGAGTGGGTTACTTGGTCAACTTCGGAACGAAGGACAATCTAGAATGGAAACGCTTTGTGCTTGATGATTTGCATCAGCGAGGCGAGTAGCGTTTTCAAAAGATGTGGAACACTAATCGGCGCTAATCAGGCACTAATCATTGTGCGGTTTCCTGATTAGTGTTGGATTAGAGAAGATTAGTGTTCCTGTCTCGGGTTCAGTGGCTTCTGCTTCGTAATTACTGGTCGTTGATGAAGATGGGATTTCCGTCGAAGCGGGTAGGATTTTCAAAAGAGCTGGAACACTAATCGGCGCTAATCGGACACTAATCTTTGTGCGGTTTCCGGATTAGTGTTGGATTAGAGAAGATTAGTGTTCCTGTCTCGGGTCCAGTGGCTTCTGCTTCGTAATTACAGGTCGTTGGTGAAGACGGAATTTCCGTCGAAGTGAGTAGCGTTTTCAAAAGATCTGGAACACTAATCGGCGCTAATCAGACACTAATTGTTGTGTGGTTTCCGGATTAGTGTTGGATTAAAGAAGATTAGTGTTCCTATATCGGATCCAGTGGCTTCTGCTTCGTAATTACAGATCGTTGATGAAGACGGAATTTCCGTCGCGCCGATCGGTCAGATCCCAAAGCGTTTCCAGGCTGACTTCGTAGGGCAAGGAATGGGTCGACCCGTCGGCGAGAGTGACATTGATCAACGTCGGGTGGGCGGATCCGATTCCTTGTTGAAGGCGTGGCGTACCGTCATCTCTGAGATGGGATACTTTGTCGTTATCCGCGATCGGTGTGCCAACCGAGCGATAGGTGTTGAAATTTCCTGCGCCCAGTTGGCCGAAAGATTCGCCAACCAAGTTCGCCCAGTCATCAGTCGAGCCGGAGTAATTGCGGATGTAGGCTGATTTTTCTGCGTAGGCGATCGTGTTGGAAGATCCATCGATGATTCCTCCAAAACCGACCTTGGGGTACTTCCTGCGAAATTTTCCTTCGGAATCGACTGCGAATCCTTTGTTAATCACGCCAATCCAAAACGTCGATGGTTCGCCGATCGCATCTTCGCCGGCTTGGCTTGGCGTAACGGGCACAAAATTGGCTTTGGTAACCGGCAGCGGTCCGACGGACGTGGCCAATGTTCTTGGTGTGGGCCCAGCCATGCTGGCAAAATCACAAGAGTAGACTTGAAGTTCACCTCCGCCGTCGCCGGGGTTTGGACCCAGCCACGTCCGCGCACTACGCGAGGAACAACTCAGCAGTGGAAAATTGTAAGTCATGATTCCTTGGGTTGATGAATCACCAAAGTATCCGATGGCGCGTCGGTTTTGAAACGCCGCATCCTGTTCCATGTAAGGCAGTAGTTGATAGACCCAACTGCCGGCTTGCACGCCCGGGTAAAAAGTACCGTAAGGATCAAGCTCGTTCGTTTGAAAGTGCCCGCCGGTATTGGGAAACGCCATTCTCCCCGATTCATAGTTAAGCGACGCCAGGCAGAGCTGCCTTAGATTGTTCAAACACTGCGTCCGACGTGCCGCTTCACGGACTTGTTGCACCGCAGGCAGCAGCATTCCAATAAGAATGCCAATAATTGCGATCACGACCAGAAGTTCCACCAAGGTAAAGGCAAGTCTTTTTTTTGAACCGTTCATGTTCACTTTGTGTTCTCCGTTGAATTACCGCTGCTCTCAAATTGTAGTGCCCCAATAATGTGATGTCTGCTGATTTTTGCTTCCAGCCGCAAATAGCGGCGATAATCATCGGCGTTTGGAACCGAACGAGCCGCAAAATTGGCCAGCGCTGCCAAACATTTCTGCTTGCAATTCTTAGAGCTTACGTCTTCGCCAAACCGATTGTCGCAGTCTTGGGCCGTTGTTCCTAGCATTTTTTCGCCTGAATCAAGAAACAGAAAAAGCCCGCTGGATCTCAAGTGAAGTCCAACGGGCTATCAAGTTTTGGATGAAAGTTTCGACCGGGGTAGTCAAAAGACGTTATAGAAACCGTTAATCGTTTCGCTGAAGAGAGTTTGGCCGAAGCGTTTGCGACGGCAATTACTCTGACTCTTCGATGTTTGGGGCTAAGTCGGATAAACTGCCGGGTTTTTGCGGCTTTGTTTTTCCTGAGAGCCATCCCTCGTATTCAGCCTCCTCGCATTCAACCGGCTTTCCAAGTGCAACAAAACGTTTGCCTTCGACTCCTGTCTTTTCGAACGCAATGGCGTGATCGGCGACGCCTTTGAGTCCATAGCGAATTATAAATGGTTCGCCGTCCCGCTCACTGATAAACAGTTTGTCAATATCTTGCCGATCAATGCCCATTCGATCAAGCTTGAGCTGCACGCCAGCGTTCTCGGAGGTGAGAAACTTGCGAAGCGCCTTTTCGTTTTTCGGGCCCCTAAAGCCATGTTCTTCCATGTACAAATAGTAGGCATTGCGAATTCGATCAATGCTGGTCTTGTTGAGAGCTTTGAGATCAGTTGCCACTTGACTGTTCCCACACCCGGAAATCGCAAGCACTAACAGTCCGAGGGCAAGTTGATTTTTAAGGTTCTTCATCAATCTTCACTTATTGAGTTTTTGATACGGGGCGGAAAAGATCTGCAGCCTCATTAATTTTCAAACACGGAAACAATCAACCGGTTGGTGATTTGAAAAAAGGGACATCGCAAATTGCGACGCCCCTGATTTTCGACTTGTGCCGAGCTTTTAAAGTAGCAGCTGTCTGCTTTGATGGTGCTAAAAATTTTCGTGGTTAATTACTTGGCCATCGTTTCTGGCCATGAGGTTGTACATCTCTGTACTTTCAAGGTTGATATCTACCGAGTGAACCGAACCATCACCAAAGACGGCGTTGACACTGCCTGGATGCGGACCACCTAGGGCTTGCTCGTTGATAGGGCCGCCGAATTGGTTAGGGTTTCCGGCGTGATTGCGCTGACCGCCTAAGTCGTCCCCGTCTGCTCGGAACGGTTGGTGGAAACGACTAACACCATGAAAAGACCCAGTGTAAGCTCCACCGTTTTCGCCGAGGACTTGCCACGGCGTTGCGTGGCTACCGGAGTAA
>CAKZVF010000159.1 GCA_937921995.1 uncultured Pirellulaceae bacterium | reverse complement strand
TTTCTGGGCCTGTTCCGAGTCGTTTTGCTGCATGTTGTCGGCAGCCTTCTGCTGCGCGTCGCCGGCCTGTTGCATCTGCTGTTGGCCGGGCTGTTTGGATTGCTGGTTTTGTCCGCCGTCATCGTCAGACTTCTTGGCCTGAGGCGCTTTCTCCATCGCTTTGACGATATCCATCGTCTTGTCGCGGTTACGACGTTGTTCTTTGGCCAGTTGCTCCAAGATTTCAGGCGGCAAAGATTCGATTCGGCGTTTCTCTTTTTCAAGTTCCGATAACGCTTTCTCAAGTCCTTCCAAGGCCTTCTCTTGTTGGCGTTTGGCGTCCGCCGGTTTGCCGCTGCCAAGTTTTTCTTCGGCGCGTTGCTGGCTTTTGGATGATTCTTCGAGCGCTTTTTGTCCAGGTTGTGGCGGCTGCGGCGGACTGCTTTTTGCTTGATCGCCCCCCGAAGGTTTCCCCGCCGATGGTTTTCCTTGGTTCATTCCCATCTGCTTTTGGACATCAGCCAACGCCTTCTCCATTTTTTCCATGGCAGCTTGCTGTTTGTCTTTCAAATCCTTGAGTGCCTGTTGGCCGCTTGGAGATTGATCGCCCTTGGCGGCTTCTTTTTCCAATTCGTCGCTCGCCTTTTCTGCCTCTTTGGCCAGCTTGTTCAATTCTTCTGCGGCACGCATCATGTCTTCGGCCGCCTTTAAATCGGCTTCAGTCGGCATTTTGTCCCCATTCTCAGCGCCGGGTTTCTTTTCTGCGGTGTCAGGTTTTGGGGCGCCTTCTGAACCGTCTTTAGGATCACCTTTTGAGTCACCCTTAGAGGCGTCTTTAGGTGGAGCGTCCTGAAAAGACCCGTCGGGGTTCAGATTCTTTTGCTTGCCACTGATGTTGTTCTTCAGTTGGTCGGTTTGCTTGCGGATTTCGAACTGCTTATCAGCAATCTTGTCCAGCGCTTTGATGTTCGCGTCTTGATTCTGATTGGTTTCCTTGAGCAACTGTTTCTGCGCTTCGATCAGATTCTTAAGCGCCTTGATCTGAGCACCGACTTGCTTGGCAGCGTCTTCTTTGTTGGCGGCTTTTTCGGTGTCGCGTGTGGCTTTGCGTTGTTGCTGAAGCTGTTGTTGGACGTTCTTTTTGAATTCTTCCAGCATCGCGATTTCTTCTTTGGCAGAAACCGTCTTCTCTTTTTCGTTGGTCAGCATCCGGATCAGCGATTCGAGAATCTCAACGACCTCGTTGAGTTCCTTATCCGCCTCTTCGTACTTCTGTTCGTTCAGCAGTTCACTGACTTCGTCCATCTTCTTGGTCAGCGAAAGCTCTTTGGATTGTTGATAGGTTTTGATCAATAGATCGGCGCGTTTGGCATCCTTCTCCCGAATTCGTTCGGCGACGATGGTGAATTTGGCTTCCAATTCCACCATTTTTCGCTGTACCAACTTCTGCCGGACGCCCAGTTCGGTCCGTTGATCAGACGCCGTTTCTTGAGCTCGAGTGATCGAACCAAACGCGCAGCAGAACAAGATCACAAACAAACGCAAATGGACTGGCCAGAATTTTGGCGTCGCAAATGCTGAGCGGGAGGTCGCTAGCTCGAAGGTACTTACCTCAGTCCGGAGGACTTGATCTGTGAGCGGCAAGGCGCTAGCCGCTGGTTCGTTGCGCAACGTTCTCACGATGTTTCTGGCAAAGGATCGGCAACCCTCGGCTAGCGGCTTGTGGCTCACGCGCCGGAGAAATGCGTTATCGTTCAATTGTCTGGCAACACTATTCATCGAAAATACCCTTGGCTTCGGCTTCATCGGTGACGGTTTGGTTCGATTTGATTTTGTTGATGCCGGCGCCGATACTGTCGGTCGTACGTTTCACTTCCAGCATCTCATTGAGAATCTCTTGGAAGGTCTCCGAGTTATTCATCGCGTCCAAGATCTTTTTCATCGCCTCGAGCACCTGCTGTTGAATCGCGATCGTTTGGTTCACCGCGACGTCCAATTCATTCTGATCCGCTTCGACTCTGCGGCAGTTATCCATCGCGCGTGTTGCGACGGCGATCAATTCTTGATCCAGACTACGGATCGGGCGGATGATCTTCTCATCAAACCGCTTCTCAATCCGTTGCGATGGCATCAGTTCGTTTTCGGCTTCGTCCAAACGGTTGTTTTTTACCTCCACCAAAAATTCTTCAAATCGGTTGGCGATTCGGTCGACTGAAGTTCCAATTCCTTTTTGGTCTCGGATCATCGAGATCATTTTTGATTCGCGCTGGCTGTGGAAATCCGCGATGGCGACGCCCGGTTCAGGTACGCTGGCGGCCACCGCTTCAATCTCTGCCGTCAGCTCTAACTGAGCCTGGTAAATTTGCTCGAACGCCTTACGTTGTTCGATCTCCCGCCGCAACAGGTCCGCTCGCAGCTCCTCTTCGGAAACAACACGCAGAAGAAATTCTTGCGATGCGCTGACGCCCGGTGTTTGGGGACGCGTGTCTTCGGCGCTGACGTTCATCCGTAAGCTCATTCCCGGTTGCAGTTGCAGCGTCTCCAATTGCAATACGCCGACGTCTTTGGCGGAGACTGCGGGCCGCTCTTCAGGCAATCCGTTGAAATTGATTTGTTTGACCGTTTCGGCATCGTCGTCGCCCATCTTCCAGCGACAGTCAAAGAACATTTGGTTCAGCCCGTAGTCGTCGACCGCTTGGAAGGAAACCGGAATGATCGCGCGCGGCGTCACCAATCCGCTGATCCCCAACAGATCTGCCCGCAATTTTGGCGGGTTGTCTTCTTTGATTGTGATGGCGAATTTCGCACGACGGAGGTTCCCCAGCCCGCTTTCATCGGTCAGGTTCAGCTCGTAGTCGCCGCCGGCAAGTTCGTCGGAGCTGTCCGTTGCGGGGATCGTGATCTCAAAAGCCCGCTTGTTCGAATCGGAAATTGGAATTTCGGTTTCGACGCCCCCGGCGACAAGCTGGACCGAATCCAGTCGCTTGTTCGTCGTGGCGGCAATATTGAGGGTGCTGCCCTGAAGCACGCCATGCGGTCCGTTGCCCGAAAGCACCTCAGGCTCCAGCCCCGTGTACTCTGGCAATGTGACGTTCAGTTTCAATTCAACGACAGCCGGGGGCTCCACATAGGCGACGTCAACCCAGCCCGTCGTCACGCCGTTGGCGGAACTGGCGCGGAAGCGAAATTCGTTGGTGACGTTGATCTCAAAGACGCGCTGTCGTCCGTCCAACTTTCCCGTGCGCTGCATCGGATAGATCGTGCGATTGCCGCTGGCCCCTTCGACCTCAAGGTCGACTTCCACGTCGGTGACCGCGGAGTCTTCGGTGATGGTGACGATCTGTTTGTGTTTCGAGCCAAGCGGCAGCAGCATTTTTCCGTCTTCGGCGCCTTCGATCACCAAATAGGTCGGCTGCGGCCATTGGTGGTTGGTCAGCAGAATGTTACGACTGAACCAAGTCCCAAAAAATTGGCTGATCAAGATTCCAATCGCCAACGCCGCCAACAGAAACACACCGCCGCCCAGGAGGCCTAAGTCTTTGGTGTGTTCTTTGTGGTTGAGCGTCTGGCTGAAGTCGATGGATTCAGCTTTGGCGATTCCCGATTCAATCGTGGCATCGACCAGTTGTGGGGAGGCTCCGGTTGCCGCGAGGTCGGTTTCCCGAGCCAATTGGAGTGAGGCGAGGATCTTTTCTTTGGTGCCTTCGTGCTTCTGTTCAACCTGATAAATCAGTGCATCATCGGACATCCGCGCCAGCAGCGGTTTGATGACTTTGGTGTAGAAGAAGTAAATCGAAACCGCCCCCATCACGACCAGCAAAATCGCGCGTTGAGCAAAGTCCATTTCGAAAGTGCGGTCGATAATGATATCAGCGACGATCAATCCGCAAACGATCAGCAACCAGCGGCCAATTCCATGGACCGTCAGCCAGAGAGTGAGTTTGCGTCGCAATCCATCGAGCTTCCGTTCGATGATGTTGGGCGCCGATTGAGGTGATGAGACCGTTGTCATTTATTAGTGTTGATTGTAGGTCGTGTAATTGGAGTTTAAAAAATTTCGAATTTCGAATTTCTACATCTGGTTTCTGATTTTCGAAATTAAAAATTATAAATACGAAATCCTCTGCCAACGGCAGAGGCCCTCACAGTAACTTGTAGTATTTTCGCAGTGCCCACTCGATGGTCAACAAAACCGCCGGAATCAAGAACACCGTCCAACGCAAAAACTGGCTCGCATCCCACAACGGCTTCGGAGGACTGTTAAACTCGGCGCGCGTTACCTTCGTCGGCAGCAATTCCGGCAACTTCTTCAGTTCATCAAGCGGCAGATACTGGCCACCCGAACGCTGAGCAATCTCGGACATTAATTTCTTGTTCAACCAATACGAATTTGTTTCCGCCGATGGCGTCACCACTCGAAAGGCGATGGGGTCGATTAATTTTTCATCGCTTTGGCCCAGCTTGATCGTCGCTTCGTAGCTGCCCAAACGTTTGGCCTCGAATGCGCCTTCGTAACGTCCCTTCTGCTGCGGCAGCAATTTCATCTGAACCGTGTCGGTTCGTCCATCATCGGATTTGACAATGGCTTCAAAGGATTCTTGCGTTGACGGTTGGAATTGGGCATCTAAAACCCTTGCCACCAACGTGACTCGATCGCCAAGTTCATATTCCGATTTTTCGCGATCCAAAAAACCTCGACGCGAACCCTGCAACGAACGCGTCTCAACCAGGAACCGAACTACTTGAATCCAAAACCGATCAAAATACTGAGCCTGCAATCCCAGCGGACGCCAACGCCACGTGCCTTGGAATCCCAGATATAAAACGCTGCCGGCTCCATAGCGTCCCGAAACCAACAGCGGCTGATTCCCGTCGGCGCTAATTTGATCGCCCCGTTCTATTAACACGCGGGCCGTCGCTTTGGCGGACAACGTGGGGAAGCTCCAATAGATGCCCGGCATAATGTCCCAGATCTTCTGCGACTCCAACGGATCCGCTTTGAAGCTCATCACCGGATGGTCCAAATTGTGGTTCACGACCAACATCTTCCCTGGTTCGTTCTCGGTGGCGCTGGCGAGTGCCTGAGTCGTGTCGATGAATTCGTTGTCGCCAAAACGCACCGGCAATAGGTCGCGGATCTGCTGTAAGCGATTGAAGGTGATGAAGTCGCTGGTGAACTGAGGCCCCGCCATAAACAGCACGCCGCCCGCTTTGTACTTGCAGAAGTCTTTCAGCAACTCCATCCACTGTTGGTCGAACTCCGAAGGATCGGGATCAAACAGAATCACCACGTTGTATTGACCGAGTTCTTCGATCGAACGGGGGAGACGGTCAATCGAAAGATTACCTTCTTGCGGGCGCGTTTCATCCAACGATTGCAACCAGCAACTCAGCTCGATCGACGCATCGCGCTGCAACAGACGCTGCACCTGTTGGTAGTCCCAACTTGGCAAACCCGAAACCAGCAACACCTTGACCTTCTCATCGATGACTTCCAACTGGGACGAAACAAGTTGATTGTCGTTTAACTGAGTTTCATCCTCCAGTTCTTCGACAGCGACGGTGTAAACGTATTTTCCGGGTTGATTGGTGGCATGATCAAAATCAAGTCGAACACGGCCGCCGCTGACAGGAATGTCGATGGCTCTGGTCTTCAAAACTCGAGCGTTGTCCAGCTTGCCCGTGTTGGGATTCACCTTCTGCTCCAGCAGCGACACATTCAATTGAGGGGGCAGACCTGTCTCATCACGACGGCTGGTTTGCAGCACCGCCTCAATCTCAAACGGCTCGTTGGGGTAAGCTTTATTCCTGACGTAAATTTCGCTGATGGCGAGATTTTTAGGCGGATTGGGGTCGCCCACACCGACAGTGAAAATGGGAATCCCCAAACCGGCGGCCTTCTCTGCCAGTTCGACAGGATCTTCGTCGCCGTTATGCTGACCCTCGCTCAACAGCACGATCGAAGACAGCCGCGCCGAATCCTCCAACGATTCGCGGAGAGCTTGCCAAACATTGGTCCCCAAACCGTCCGCGATCAGCGGCGGAAAGGTCTCCGTGGTGAGGGGATTTTCATCAGTTTGATTTTCATCAGTCTGAGTTTCATTATCCGAATCCGTCGAATCATCCGCCACCGAATCATCGACCGCGTCGGGTTTGGGATCGACGGTGTTTTTGTCGGATTCGGTCGCAGGGATCACTGCCATCGGCTGAAGCCCATCGGCGAAATCGGTGACGCGAATCGCACCTTTTTCGCGCATCGCCTTTACCAAATCTGGATGTTTGGCAATCGCTTCGTTGATCAGTTCCGCGCGGCCGGTGCTCCCGTCGGCGATTTGTTCTTTGGGCAGCCCCGTCAATTCGGCCAACCGCTGGGCTTGCTCCGCATCACGGTATTTGTCACCGCGCGCGAGCGACAACGAATTATCCCTTAGGAAAATGATGTTCGGTTTGAGTTCGCTGACCTGTTGGTAAAACAGCGATGGTTTGAGGAACATCGCAATCAACATCAGCAGCACCGCCAACCGCAATCCCGCCAGCACCCACTTCACCGTCGGCGGACAGGTATTAATCTCGCGCCGGTACAACCAAAACACGCCAAACGCAACCGCCGCGATAACCGCGATCAGCACAAACACGCCCCAGCTTTCGGGGAAGTTCGCCCATTGAAGTTTCAGTTCGCCCGATTGTTGAGGATCACGTCCGACGATTCTTTGAAGCAGACTCTGCTGCGCAATAACAGACAGAGAAGACGTGGCGAAAGAGATAGTTGAATCCAATGGCATGGGCCAAAATATATTGGGTTGATTTAAGTTTGAAGAATGACCGAACGTCTCAATAGTCACGACATAAAATTATGGTTTGGGTCCCAACGCATACAAACGGTTGCCGCCTTGGACGAAAATTCGGCTGCCGTCACCATAAAGATTCCCCAGCGGTGCCCCGGTGCCGAGATTCACTTCGACGCTGGCGAGGGGCTTGATCTCTTGGTCGGATTTTTCAGCGACCAACGGATACTGAATAATGGCCGAATCAACGGGCACAAAGATGCCGGAGGGAGTTAGCATGGCGCGGCCGTGAGATTTCCGATCGCCAAAGATTTGCGTCGCCCCCCACAACATCCGCCCCTGCCCTTTAAGATCGTAAGCGATGATCGTTTCGTATCCGCCGGCGTACAAGATATCGTTGTAGATGCCGATGATGTAGTCGACTTTCGCACCGACCGGATTGTATTCACATTCCCAAATCGTCTCGCCCGTGTTGCGGTCCATCGCCGTCATGATCTCTTGGTCGCTGGAGAAGAAAATCATCTGATTCCCATAAGCGATAATTTCGTCATTGCTCCAGCCATGGAAGTCCATACGTTTGGAATTCCAACCATGACGTCGCACCAGTTGGTCTTTCTTGCCGCTGCGTTCATACCGTTTTGCGAACCGGACGGTGCCGGTGGCAGGGTCCAGCGTGAACACAACGCCCATGCCACAGTTGACAAATAGGTCGCTGTCACTGATCGACATTTGAATCGCGGACCAAGGCTGAGCACTGGTTTCGGGTTCGTCGCACAGGTAGGAACTCCACACCGTTTTACCACCGTTGTTTGGATCAAGGGCATACACGGAGATCGCACCACCGAAGTTCATCGGTACGATAACGGTATCGCCGAAACCGATCGGAGCCGACATGAATCCGCCCCCGGTGATAAATTGTTTGTCCTCTTCGGTGTCGTCGGCGCTGGGGGCCTTCTCGACGGGCAATCGCCAGCGCACCCTGCCCGAATCGCGATCGTAGGCGGCAAGGAAGTTACTGCGGCTACGTCGAAAGGTCGAGTTCCATTGCACGTTGACTCGCGCCGGATTGTGGCGATTTTTTTCGTCGTAGCTGGGCCCTTCCAGCGCGAACAAGAAGTCGCCGTGGATCGACATTTGCGAACCGATGTTGTCGCCGAAGAATTGAACTTCGGACATCGTCACCGGACGCGGCGAATCCGTTTTGCGGTTGTTGCGATTACCGTAACCGCCCCAAGAACGCATCATCGCCTCTTTCATGCGTGTCGTTTGGTCGATCTCGAACGAGTTCCGCCAGACGCTTCGCCAACTGACCACCGCATCGACGGCTGAAGTTTCCTTGTTTTTGATTTTTGGACCCGAAGGTTTTGCCTTGGATGTTTTTGGGTTGGCGTCGGGTTTGGATTGTTGATCGGTCGCGTTATCCGTTGCTGAAATGGCGGCTTCGATGGCGCGTTTGTCAAAGGCGATCATGTCGGCAGGCGATCGGAAAAAGATCTGGTCTTGGTCGAACAATAACTGCCCCGCGGGCCGCCAGTCTTTCTTCGACCACGATGCGATCAATCCTTGCTCGCGCGAGCTAACGGTTTTTAAGGCGCTCTGTGAAAACGCCTCTTCGCCGGCCCGCACGAATCCAACGTGGTCCAGCCGATCATAGCGCGTATCCTTGGGTTCCACGTAATACTGCCAAAGCGCCACCAAATCTTGGTCCATGAACTCCGCGGGCGGCGCAGGCATCACGCCCGAGCGCTGTGCGTTGCCTAATCGCGTTTGCCACACTTGCAGCCCTTGGCTGACCTGAGCCTCCAGCGACAACTGCCCCAAGGACGATTGGACGGATTCCCAGTTGGCAACGTCAGAGTTGGAAACTGATTTTGATTTTGCCAGCGCCGCCTCGGCGGCGGACAAGTCGCCCAAGTAAGAATGACACAGCGCGAT
>CAKZVF010000158.1 GCA_937921995.1 uncultured Pirellulaceae bacterium | reverse complement strand
ACCAAATCAACCGCTAGTGCCCAGCGGATCAAATTTGCAAAGTAATTTCCATTCCCGCGATACTCCCCCGTAACAATTAAGAAAGACCTTGATGAGCAAAAAAGTAGCATTAGTCACCGGCGGCGGACGCGGCATCGGTTTGGGTATTTGCCAGAAACTGGCCGAGGAAGGCTTTAACCTTGTGCTCAGCGGACGCTCGGATGCCTCCAAGGTCGTCGACGCCGTCGCAAAGCTCGAAGGCATGGGCGCTGAGGTGCTTTACTGCTCCGGCGATGTGTCCTCGGCCGACGACCGGATGGCCATGTTAGCGGATATCAAAAAGCGTTTTGGTCGCCTGGATGTGCTGGTCAACAACGCCGGAGTCGCTCCCAAAGAACGCGCTGATATCCTCGAAGCCACCGAAGAAAGTTACCAGTGGATCATGAAGATCAATCTGCAGGGCCCTTACTTTTTGACTCAGGCCTGTGCCAATTGGATGATCGAGCAAAAACAAGCCGACGATTCGTTCGAGGGTTGTGTGATCAATATTGGTTCCATTTCTGCGACAGTCGTTTCGCCCAATCGCGGCGACTACTGCATCTCCAAAGCGGGCCTTGGCATGATGAACGCCCTCTTTGCGGCTCGGTTGGGAGAGTTCGCGATTCCCGTTTATGAGATCCGACCAGGCATCATCAAAACGGACATGACCTCAGGCGTGACCGAGAAGTACGACAATTTGATCTACAACACGGAGTTGCTGGTCGAAAAGCGCTGGGGGCTGCCCGAGGACATCGCCAAGATGGCGGCAGCCATGGCCCGTGGCGACATGCCCTACGCGTCGGGGCAAGCGATCTATGTCGATGGTGGCCTCACGATGAACCGGCTGTAAAGTTGCCGTTTTTTGATGGCACTTACTTTAGGCACCACGGCACGCGCACTTAGCGGCAGGGCGCTAGCCGCTGGTACGTTGAGCAACCTTTTCACGTTGTTTCTAGCAAAGGCTCCGCGGCTAGCGGCTTGCGGCTCAAGCGAGAAAATCAAGAGTGACCTTGAGATCAGCGCCTCTGGTCAAAGCGACGCCGTGATACCGCCGTCCACGTACAGCGTGTGACCGTTGACGAACGATGATGCGGGCGCAGACAGAAACACGCACGCGCCAACAAGTTCTTCAACGTTTCCCCATCTCCCCGCGGGTGTGCGCTTTTCCAACCAATCTGAGAATTGGGGATCGGCCACCAAAGCGGCGTTCAAAGGCGTATCAAAATACCCCGGCGCGATTCCGTTGCACTGCAAACCATGTTTTGCCCAATCGGTTGCCATGCCTTTGGTCAAGTTGCCTACCGCGCCTTTGGTCGCGGTGTAAGGCGCGATCCCCGGCCGCGCCAACATCGTCTGTACCGATGCAATGTTGATAATTTTTCCAGCGCCACGTCCGATCATATGCCGCGCGACGGCTTGGCCAACGTTGAAGACGCCGGCGATGTTGGTCTGCAGCAGTTGATCAAATGCGTCGGCGGGAAAATTCTCCAGCTCGGCTCTGTGCTGAATCCCTGCATTGTTGACCAAGATTTCTATCGCACCTGTCGATGCCTCAAAGCCATCCACCGCGGCGCGGACACCTTCATGATCGGTCACATCAAAAACCAACTGATCAACAGCATGTCCCTCCCCGCGCAGCGTTTTTACCGCCGCTGCCAATTTTGCGCCTTCGCGCCCGTTTAAGACAACCTCTGCGCCGGCCTCGGCCAGCCCGCGGGCCAGAGCAAAACCTATGCCTTGAGATGAGCCAGAAATGAGGGCACGTTTCCCTCTGAGATCAAAAAGTTGTGCGCCTTTGGTCATCCCACATCCCTTTGGACTGTTTTGTTTTCTTGGTGACGTTTTGCGTCTAACGGTTGTCAAAGCAGTGCTCACGACCAGGAAAGTCGAGCAACATTGCTTTGGCTACTTTACTGCGGGCAGCAGTTCGAAGCCCTCCAAAAAAGCTTCCATCCTTGCCTGAGCTTTCGCTTTCCAGTGCTTATGTTCACTGGAAAATCCATGGCCGCCAAGTGGAACCGTCATCAGTTCGCATGCATTGCCGGTCGATACCAATCGGTTATAGAGCGCAACCGCAGTACCGTAGTGAACCAGTTCATCATTGGCCGCATGGACGATCAACGTAGGTGGCATTTGCGCGTCGAGTTGATAAACGGGTGAAAGCGCCGTGGCGTCATCGCCAAATCGTTTCGGAGTGTAACCCGTTGCGGGAGAAGTGTCGGTGACGGCCGACTTGAGAAACAGCGCCGCCGGTTTTACGGTCGGGGATGTTGCCGCATCGGATCCCGGTGGAGTTTTCTCAATCGCAGTCCACAAAGCAACATGGCCACCCGCAGAACTACCTCCGACGGCAATTCGTGCCGGATCGATGCCCAGCTGATCGGCATGTTTGACCACCCAAGCAAACGCCGCCCGGCCATCGTCCACCGACGCCAGCGGGCTGGTGCCGAACCGATTCTTGGTCCGGTAGTCCGGAGCGATACCGACCATGCCGTTGGCCGCCGCCCATTTAGCAATCGAAGCTGACTTTAGAGGCGTCCCTTTGGTCCACCCCCCGCCAAAAAAAAAACGAAAGCGGAACGTTTATCCTCGGCCTTCCAACCTTCAGGTTTATAAACGAACAAGTCCATCGCGTTTTCGCCATCGCGATAGCTCATCTTCTCCGCCCCGGGCAAGCTATCGGGCGTCTGCTCGGTGGAAGATGAACTTGAAGTCTCCGCAGCAGGAGCGCTGGACGCCGCCGGTTTCGATTCGCCGGCGGGATCTTCGATGTGAAGATTGTCAAACAGGAAATCAGCAACCTTGGTCGAAGCCGAACTAAATCCGGCGCGACCAATCACCGCATCGCCTTCGGTAATGTCTTTATGCATTGCAGTACCGCTGGCCTCTAAGCCCTCCATGAGGGCATCGTTCAACCAAACGACAACCGAGTCTCGGCCCAGTGTCGCGGTTTCCCCGTTGTCGGGGCGTTTGTAAGTCAGCGTGTTGGTATCGTGATCGTTGGCCCAGATTTTGACGTTGAACGCTGCGGCAGAATCGTATTTAACCGAAGCAACGTTCTCGTCGCCGACGCGCAGTTTAAGATTTTTCTGCTGGTACATTTCAAATCCGAAGGCCCGTTTAGATTTCGCGTTAAGCGTCAGGGGTCTTCCTTCCTCCCAAGGACCAACGCCAAAAATGACGGCTGAATTTTTATCGCCTTTGGCCGTGTCATTGTTCAGAGCGTCGAATTCGATGTACATGCTGCCCAGCGCTGATTCTCCGACGTTGTATTCCATCGCGCCACCGTCTTCGGTGTCATCGTCGTTGTAGTGAGCGACCTTGCCCGAGCCGACTTTCCCGCCACCATCGACAACGGTCACTAACTTCACGCGCTGAAGTTCATCAGCGCCAGGTTCGCCGTCGACGTCGTAACTTTCAAAGGTTTCGTGCAAGTAAACGGTGCCCGACTTCTCGGTGGTGGCCGTACTTTCTGCAGATTCGGCGCTCTCTGCGGCAGAGGGTGGCTGGGCTACCAGATCGCCGGCTTGGATGACTCCTGCAATAAAAATACCCAACACGAGACTCGCTCTAATGATCATCCGGGACTTCCCTTTGCTAAATTTAACGGGCACTGCTTCGTCAGAATCGACAAGCAGATTCTCGTTTCATAGTTATGAACGTGTCAAGCGGCGAAATTTTTAAAATCGCGAAGCGTTTGAAATACAAGCCCGACGCGCAGGCGAGTGAATTTTGGGCTGGCTTTCAAATCCACTCGCTCGCGCTTCGGGCTTGTATCGGGCAGGTTATCGGCCGCGAGTCCGTCGTCGTTGTTACTCTGCGACGGGACCGCTGGTTTCGCCCGGCTCGAATTCCGAGGGCACCACGAGGTCAACATAAGTCACGTTATCGTGAGGCTGTTCGCCGCGACTTAGGAGTTTCGCGGCCTCTTCGCCGACCGCATTGGGACTGCTGCTGGCGCTGGTTAGATCCGGGTGAATCTCTGTGCAAACACGCGTACGATCCACCGTCACCAAGCTGATGTCCTCGGGAATGCGGATACCATTGGTCAAGGCAAACTGATGGGCGCCGCGCGCCATCAACCCGTTATAACAGACCCATGCAGTCGGGCGCTGTGCTTGATCGTTGTCGACGCGACTCATTAATTCGGCCGCGCAGTCGAACCCTTCTTGGCGATCGGCAGAATCAACGCTGACGACAAATTTTTCATCCAGCTCCAGTCCACGGATCGACAAACACTCGCGCAACGCACTGAGCCGCAACTGGTGGCGGCCAAGATGTTGATTACCACCCAGCCACGCGAACCGCTCATGCCCCAATTCGGCTAAATGGTCGACTAATTGCTCCAGAGATTGCTTTTCATTGGGTGTGACCGAATGGCAAAGGCCCGGGGCGCTGCCATAGACACAGACGATGGAAATCTTCAGCGCACCGAGTGCCTTAAGGAAAGCGGCTCTCACCTCGCCAAAGACGACGATCCCCTGCAGCGGGTCGCGTTGGCCCAGCAGCGCGAATAGCTTTTTCTCATCCAGATCACCTTCGCCGCCCAAGAACGTCGTGCTGATGAAAGATTGCTGCAGCACCTTGAACAACCCCTGTTGGACGTGGCTGAATGTGTTGCTGGGATGCTCAAGGCTCAATCCTCCACGATGCACGATTCCGACATAATTGCGGCGGGCTTCGGGGGCATGGACTGGCTGCATTCCTCGAGGCACGTAGCCGTTGGCCTCGGCGGCCTCCCAGATTTTATTGTAGGATTTGTCTGAAATACCCTCGCGGCGACCATTTAGCACCAGCGACACCAGCGACTGAGAAACTCCCAATTCTTTCGCAATCTCGCTTTGGGAAATCCGTTTGGCCATCTTCAAACTCTTTCTTTTTCTACACAAAATTGGTGTTGGATCTGAACGAATCCAGTTGATCTTGAACGAATCCAGTTGATCTTGAACGCGAGAATCGTATAGCTTTTCGCGACATAGCGACATAAACAGGCGATCGTCGCCCTTAGCCAGTCCCGGCACCTAGAATCAGACCTTTGCCCGTTCTGGCAACACCCCTTAATCATAGCCATTGCTCCGACTATCGTTAGACTAAATCTCATTTGCCTTGATTGGTACCACCAGCTAGAATTCATAAGAATGAATACGAAATCCTCGCCAAATCCTTCCGAACCCTCTCTTCTGGTCATCATGCTTGAGCAGGAGAAGAAAGAATTCATGCCGCCGGACCTTGAAGCTCGGCTTCGGCAGATGTTCCCGAATCTGACTTGGGTAGAAGCCCCCTTAGAAGAGGATCAATGGCACGCGCTGCTGCGTGAAAAGAAGCCCGAGATCATCCTCTGTGCTTGGGAGACGCCGCCGCTGCCGCTGGAGGCCGCTGAACACTTGAAATATCTGTGCTTTTTGTGTGGCTCTATCCGTAAACTCGTGCCGCGCGATCTGATCGAAGGCGGATTGAAAGTCACCAACTGGGGGGCGACCATCAGTAACACGGTGGCTGAATGTTCGCTGCTGCTGATTCTGGCGGCGCTGCGGCGGGTGGGAAATTGGAGTGTTGCCATGCGGACCGAGGGCAAATGGAAAAGCGGTCGCCACCCCGACACGCTCAGCCTTTTCGGCAGACGCGTTGGCCTGCATGGGCTGGGTGCGATCAGCCGCGACCTGGTGAAATTGCTCCGGCCCTTTGACGTGCAGATCTCGGCTTACTCGCCCAGCGTCCCCGAGGAAACATTTAACGCGCTCGATATCCGCCGGTGCGAAACGCTGGAAGACTTGTTTTCGACATCTGACGTGTTGGTCGAACTGGCTCCCGGAAAACCGGCCAACCATCACCTCGTCGGCGATGATCTGCTGAAACTTCTTCCCGAACAAGCCGTCTTTGTGAATCTTGGACGAGGCATGGTCGTGGACGAAGACGCCTTGGTGCGTGCCAGCAAACGCGGCCTGCACATTGGGCTTGATGTTTACGAACACGAACCACTGCCGGTGGATTCACCACTGCGAGGCTTGGACAACATTACGTTGCTGCCGCACCTTGGTGGTCCAACGCCTGATCGCCGCCGGGACTGTGGCGAGCTTTGCCTAGAAAACCTTGAAGCTTACTTGAACGATAAACCTCTTACCAACCTCATCGATCTGAGCACTTATGACCGCGCCTCTTAATATCAAATGGGGTATCTCTACCCTGGGATGCCCTGAGCTAGATCTTCCCGCGATTTGCAAACTCGCGCAAAAACACGATGTCTATCATTTAGAGATTCGCAGCTTGGAAGATTGCCTGAACCTGCCGGAATATCTGGATGCCAACTATCCCGATGATCCGGCTGCTGTGAAGCAGATTTTGATGGAGCACGGTCAATCAATCATTGCGCTCAACAGCGGATTTAGTTTGATCAAAGCGGGTGCTGACCAAGAACCGCGCGACGAATTGCTTGGTTTTGCACGATGGGCGGAGATGCTTGATATTCCGCTGATCCGAGTTTTCGGCGGGGGGTCAATGAGTGAGCCGCTTTCGGATGACGATTTGGCGACCGCGGCTGCCAATTTAAAATGGTTCGAAGGCGAACGTCAAAAAAACAATTGGAAAACGCAGCTGGCACTGGAAACTCATGACGGGTTTAGCAGCGGTCAGCGCTGTTTGCAACTTCAAGAAGCTTACGGGAGTCCGATCGAGGTGATCTGGGACACTCACCACACTTGGAAAATGGGTGGCGAAAGTCCGCAGGAAACTTGGGATCAGATTGCTTCGATGATCCAACACATTCACATCAAGGACAGCGTTTCGATTCCCTCGGCGCGTCACCCGTATAGTTACTGCCTTCCTGGCAAGGGTGAATTCCCAGTCGTTGAAACGTACAACGTTTTGCGCGACAACAATTACACCGGCGTCGTTAGCCTTGAGTGGGAACTTAAGTGGCATCCCTACCTGGACGATCTTGACACCGCGCTAACGGTGCTGGATGAAAGTGGTTGGAGAGCCGGATCACCGCAAGCGGTCGGCAGCTGATCAGTTTGCTGTCGCCGCCCAAGCATCAAAAATTCTTGAGCGGCGTCTCACGCAAGTCCCGAAGTGGATGAGGCCACGAATCCAGCAACTGCATTAGACGAACATTCGTCTGATCGTTTCATGAGCAATTTGAGTCAAGGCCCAAGCACCGGGTCTGTTGACAAACCTAGCCCCGCGTCGAACCAGTTCTCCGGAAATTGGGAACAACCGGTTCAGACTCCCAGCAACATGGGAAATCTTGGCCAAGAGCCAACAGGGAGAGACAAACGGCCAATCCACAAGCCGATGAAATAAGTATGAATTGCACCAAGGGGCACGAATCCTCCTTTGTCGCTGATAACGTAAGCAGGAATTTCACTTTATTGATATTTTTGGATTGCCAAGGCTTCAAAAACAGTGTCTAATATTTATTAATGACTTTTGAGCGGCGTCAGTCTTGAGTCCGGTTTCAATTTGCCATTGTTAGAAACCGAGGTAACTACGCATATTCGAAAGATCTAAGGGCTTAGCGACAGATTTTGACTTTTCGGGGCCCTCGTCCGATAATATGCTGCCAGTTCAAATAGTTATTAATTGACTTAGACAGCTCGTCAACTTTTTGCTCGAGCCACGTTATTGTTTCCTCACATCTATTATTTCCATGTTGAGAAAAGTTCGGCCGGTTGATTCTGGCTTAACTACTACGCTACATCTCCGTCATCGTTAAGGATTTATCATGAAATTAAACAGAAAAGGTTTCACGCTGGTGGAGCTGCTTGTCGTCATCGCCATCATTGGCATTCTGATTGGAATGCTTTTGCCTGCGGTACAGCAAGTCCGCGAAGCCGCACGTCGTATTCAGTGCGCAAACAATATCCGCCAACTGGGGATTGCTGCTCACAACTACGAAAGTTCGAGAATGGTCTTCCCGCCAGGAATGAATTGGGACAAATCTGGAACATCGACCCGCCCAACCCGTAATCGAGAAATTCTCGGTCCGGGAAGCGAAAAACTCGTATGGTCAGTTTTCCTTCTACCTTTCCTTGAGCAGAACAATCTATTCGATGGATTCAAATCAGCCACCAGCAACTTTACTTCTCCATGGTGGCTTGGAGCGTTACCAACAGGCGAACTTTGCCAGTCGCAAGTCGTTCCATTTTTCATTTGCCCAAGTGATTCCAGTCGTGATGGAGATTTCAATAGAGGTTATACCCACAATGCGAGCATTGATAGCCCATGTGCGAAGTCGAACTACATTGGCCTTGTGGGCGCCGGAAGCGATGACGATCAAATCATGGGTGGATTGGCAGAATTTGCTGTTCCCGCGCTTTCAGCGTATTGGGGCATTTTTGGCTTAAATTCAAAGACAACATTCGGGGATATATCCGATGGCACTACCAACACCTTTATGTTTGCCGAAAGAGACAGTCAAAGTGAGCGTGAAAAGCAAGGCGATCCCAATGCGAACGATACACTGTACGGTGGCGTTTGGACCGGTCGGACCGACTCAGACGCTGATGCGGTTAATGGCAAGTCAGACTGGGGAGCCTTAGGGCATATGTTTCGTACAAAAGCTGACGACTGGGGCATCAACGGGAACGACTCTCCGCGTGGACCTGGGTCAAGTTTGCACAGTGGCGGCGCGAACTTCTGCCGCGGCGATGCATCGGTTCAATTCGTCTCAGAGGACTTAAATATTAATACGCTGGGCTTCTTGATTCGAATGTCAGACGGTCAAGTTGTCCCAAGCTTTTAAAAGTTTGATTTATACTTATCTCGAAAAGTTCGGCTCACGTAGCCGAGCTTTTTTCAGTTTTTACGTTGGGAGTTTTGGTCAATCATGGGAAATAGTTTCACCTCTTTCGGGCTAGCGTTGCTTGCAATATTTTCAATCGCAATATCAGGTTGCGGTGATAGTTCCTTAGCGCCGGTTTCAGGCACGATAACTTATGAAGGAAAACCAGTTCCCAAGCTTGATGTTGTCTTTTCTCCGCAACCAGTTGGCGACAATTTTTCCCCTGGACCGTACTCCAAAGGCCTGACTGATGCGGATGGAAAATTCTCGCTCGTCACACGTCATAAAAAGCCGGGAGCCTTAGTTGGTGCACATAAACTGGCTCTTAGCTACACCGATATCGATGATATGGAAATGTATGACCTTCGTACTGCCATGACTGAGGCCAAGGATATGGGAGACAAAGAGAAGTTTGAAAAGGCGAAAAAGAAGATAGCTAAGGTTACGGCTAAGCTCAAAGGAAGACCAGTGCTAGGCGGAATCCAATCTATTATTGAGGTCCCTGCCGGTGGTCACGAAAATTTGCAGTTAGAACTCAGTGAATTGATGAACAAGGATGAATGATGTAGAAGACGGCAGAGCTTAAAATCAAAAACGCCCGCGTTTAGGACAATCCCAAACGCGGGCATTGGTTTGCGCATTTCTAACGGCGATCGGTTGCCGGCCCCTGACGCGGCCGGCCACCACTCTAAATCGCCATCGCTTCGACTTCCGCGACGAATCGCTGATTGTCATCCGCGATGAAATCGCTGACGGCATTGAATACGGCGTCACTGAAGCCACCGATATTCATGATGTCAGATCGCTCGACCGCTTGCGTCGTACGATTCGGCTGGATGTCGATGCAGACCAGTTTTGGATTTGCTTTGTCACCCGCCAACTTTCGCTGGTTTTGAACAAAGCAGTTCCAAGCCGTCATCACGCCAGTCGATCCATACCGTCCGCTTCCGATCCAGCTCTCATTGTCGCTGACCAGAATCGCACCGGCAAACTTCCGGTTTGCAAAACGACTGTTGGCCGCTTCCAAAGGAAGCGCACAGTTCGTTCCGCCACCACCGTACTTCGCCAGTCGAGCCGCGATGCTCAGAATGGAATCACTTGGATCCATCTTTGCATCGTAAGCCGCAGTGTCGAACGGAATGACGACGCTGTCGGGGTTATTCCGCAGAATCGCCGCTGCAAACAATGCCGCAACATCGACACAACGCATCTTGCTGGTCGCGCCCCGACCGCGATTGCCCGTTACCGCGCATCCCATCGAACCCGATGTATCAAGTCCAATCACGACCGGACCTGGAAGTCGCGGTACGTTTCCACACGCGATCTCAGCGGCTCCTTGCAGCGCCGATTTAATCTTGTGTGGAATTTCTTCCGCCACATTCAAGTAAGCCGCCAAGTACTGATACGGAAACTGCCGAGCACGTCGAATCTCCGATTCGTTTGCAATCCGATCCGCGACATAGTCCACCATCGCCGAAGACTTAAACACGTCATGCCGAAGCAAAGTGTTCAAGTTCATCCGCAAGGCCTGCGGGCCCATCTTCAGGGCCAGCGCCGTCCAGACTTTTGGTCCTCGTGCGCTATCAGCCATTAGATCCCAACGCACGCCGTCGATATCTCCAGCGATCAGCGCTTGGCCGTCTTCGGTTTCCGAGGCTCGGTAAGCGATCAACGCCTGGACCTCAGGGGGTAAATCGGCTTCGGTGGCCGGAGCCCACTTGGCGACTTCCTTATCCGTCAACCAACCGAACAAAGCTCGGCGTTGGTTATCCTTAGGCATTGGACGCGCCATCCGCAGGACATCCCGCAGACTTGGATCGTTACCGACCGACGCCGACAACAACTGCGCCGTAGACGCTTCGTTCAACCAACGTCGAAACGCCCGTTGAACCGAACTGGACAAACCGACCCGCGACTTCCCGTGGGGACCGGTGAACTGACCCGAACGGATCATCTGGAACACGGTCCGAAGCATCCGACCGTTATCAACCACGCGATCGAAAATGCGATGCATCAATTCAGTGTCGCGCGACGACAATGCCACCAGCAACGCGGCCGGCATGTCTTTCATGTGCGCTTTTTGACGAGCGTACAATGCCAGCTGCGCCAGATACTGATTGTCGTCGACCTGATCAATCAACGTTAGCATTTCCTTTAGCTGCGTATCGGCATCGGAGTAGAACGTGTTTCCAAACGACCCCGTGGCAGCGACTTGCGCCAGCGCGTGCTTAGGTGCAAGTTTGTACGCGCGGCCACCGGCTTCATTGGTCGCGATTGCACGAGGCGCACGACTGGCGAGGCTTGAAAATAGAGTTTTGTTAGCCATTGTTCCCTCCAAAGGTTTAGGGTTAGAAAATCCCACCGGCACCATTGCCGGCAGTCGATCGCAGAAACAACTCGATCGACGAAGGTTAATACTGAGTAGATGTGCGCCAGTGCAGCGTGCCGCGTTAAATGCTGAGGTAGTGGATGAGGTTACGAATCCTGCAGCTGCATTAAACGATCAACTTAAGGGCAATGGAGAGGCAGGACTCGTTGCCTCGTCCACTACCTCCAACCCTAAAATTCAATTGGAACGCGGCAATAGTTGGCGTTTCCGACATGTGACAGTGAAACAACACACGAAGAAAATTAAACGAATGATCAACTAGGTTTTGTAGTCCAATTTGGCAGTCGATCACGTATCAAACATGTAAGTAATGCTCGACGAAGTTGTTGCCGAGATAGAATTTCATGGTGTAATCCCGGCAGGCAGTCAAGCATTGATTTGTGTGGGCATAACCCGTTGTAAGATTTGTCTCTGATTCGTCAAAAACGCCGGTGGGAGTCGAACCCACTTCTGGCTGCTTTGCAGGCAGCTGCCTGACCGTCTGGCTCCGACGCTATCGTCGTCTTTCGCTCCGCGAAAGAACGCTCACGCGCAATAAGCGTTTCGTTTAAACGCCCATTCACTGAGAGCTACTTCTAATGCACGCCTTTTCGTTGCACTTGCCCAGCGCGAGGCGCACTTTCGCAGAGCGAAAGGCTACATTCAGCAGCAACGCAGTGATTCGAACACTGTCCATCGGGGTTGGAAGCCGAGTCCGCTCCCAGGCGAACATTGCTAAAATTTCAGTACAACAAACAGACCTGATGATTGGATCAAGGTTCGTTGCCAGCCCAAAAAAAATCAAAAAACACGCGACGAAGTTGAGGCCAGAAGTTTTTCACTGAGCTACAGCGCACTTGCGTTTGCTGGCGGGACTCGAACCCGCGACCGCGCCGCGATGCAGCGTTGCTCTAACCATGTATTCCAAACCGACAGTCGTGCGTTTGTTGAAAAATCAATTAGCAAAATCAATTGACGAAAGTGTGGCCAGAGACCCAACCCGAACTCTATGAGAACGGGCCGGGCGGGGGTCGAACCCGCTGAACCCAAAAGGGTCGTTGCCTATGTACTCCAAACCGGCAGTCAATTGATGTTCGAATAGTAGCCTTTCGGTCTCCGAAAGTGCGCCCGCGCGTTATTGCGCGGGATCGCGCTCGCGTGCTCTTTCGGAGACCGAAAGGCTACTATCAAAAACGGAAGGCCAGGGGACTCCAGCCCCAAAATGTATTGATCAAGCCAAGCCTTTTAAAGAACGTCTCCTCATCCGGCCGGATGCCATCCTAATCAAATACATCTGAAATGCGTCTGGTGAGAATCGAACTCACGTTCCCTACTTGGCAAGCAGGTGGGTTGCCACTACACCACAGACGCGTATTTGCAAAAAATTGTCAAAGATCAAAAGCGCCGAAGCGTGTGCGCCGCAAAATGCGGCAACATCACCAAAAGAGCACCAAGCCGGAGTCGACCCCGCATCACCTCGTTACAACGGAGGGGTCTTGCCGTTAGACCGACGAACTGACGTTCGATTTCAAATTTCTAATTTCGAAATTAAAAATCAGAAATCAGAAAATCCGAAATTTGAGATCCCAAAATGGTAGCCCTGAGGATTGAACTCAGCGCGACCCGCATATCAGGCGGATCTGGGCTCCAGCCCTCGACTACCGGCGATCGGCTATCCCTGATCAATTTCGAATTTGCAATTTCTGATTTCGAAAAATTCAAAATTCAACATTCAAAATCTAATATTTCACATCCATCTAAGTCGGGTACTTCGGAGTCGAACCGAAAACCTCAGGCTCCCAAAGCCCACGTGCTTCCTTCTGCACCTCTACCCGTTTGTTCCTCAAACCGCAGACATCAAATGGACGAGCTGGGAGTCGAACCCAGTAGCCTTGATTGCAAGTCAAAGCGCCGCTCCGGCGGCAAGCCCCAAAAACAAAAGCAGCCCGTGTGGGATTCGAACCCGACCTATCTGGCTTGAAAAACCAGTGACCTCACCAGAAGTCCAACGAGCCATCTCGTGTTTCTCTGTCGCCTCGCGCTTCACAAGGAAAAGCACCGAAAACCACCGGCAGGCGATCGCTTCATTCGCGGCACAAACGGCGACTAAAAACCACGGTTAGACAGACGACCTTCCGCTGCGATGGTTCGCCAATCTTTCAACTATTTTTAGTACCGGCCTACTTTGAGACTGCCAGATCCTTCCTTCGAAAGACCACGATATCCTCAGTCTGCTTGACCTAACGCACCACGCTGTGTGCCTCTTGCTTTCGGTATAATCGTTGGTCTTTACCTTAGATTAGCGATTCACCCTAGCCATCTTCGATTTCGAGCTGCGGCCTCTTTTCAGTTGCCAAAAAATGGCTTACCCTAACGGCTTGTGTACACCAATACCGAAATTTTTTAATCAGATCACAAGGATTTTAACTATGAAAAAATTGACTCAAATTAGCGTAATGCTGCTGGCATTGATGGTCATCTTCACCGGATGCGATGCTGCAAAAGACGTCGCAAATCAAGCCGCCGATTCAGCAGGTGATATGGCAGGCAGTGTGGCCGACATGGCCAACATCGACTTCGGCGGCTTCGACATGGCGGGACTTAAAGAAAAGATGACCGGTGTAACCGAGGGATTCTCAGACGTCACCGCTGAAAACGTCGATGGATTGACATCGAAGATCTCTGACCTGGGTGGCTCT
>CAKZVF010000157.1 GCA_937921995.1 uncultured Pirellulaceae bacterium | reverse complement strand
GGCGGCCGAATCATAGGCGAAGCCTGCCACTTCATTGATCTTGCACGCTTTCTTGCAGACAGTCCGATTACTTCGCACCAGGCGATGCCAATGTGTGGTGGTGATGGCCGGCTTGGAGACTGCGTTTCCATTCAGCTCGGGTTCGCTGACGGCTCGATTGCAACGGTTCACTACTTTGCCAATGGTAGTAAGGATTTTCCTAAGGAGAGAATCGAAGTCTTCAGCGGCGGAAAAGTACTGACCTGCGACAATTTCCGCAAATCAATCGAAATCGGTGGCAAGGGTAAGCTAAGGACTTCCAGTCAAGACAAGGGACATGCGGAGGAACTGAGCGCTTTTATTTCTGCAATTCGCTTCGGGGGTACATGGCCAATTCCAGCCGATGAATTGCTTGAAGTTTCGAGGGTAACGATTGAACTGGCAGAGAGTGTTCACGAAACTTTAGCGAGTTGTTCCTAGACCATGCAAATCGTTTTCTTCTCGCATTATTTTCCCCCTGAGGGGAACGCCCCAGCTTCACGCACCTACGAACATTCGTTGCGTTGGGTGAAGCAAGGCGTGGATGTTACCGTGATCACTTCCGCACCCAATGTGCCAGACGGAGTCGTTTACGATGGCTACAAAAATCGCCTTTGGCCTCAAAGGGAAACAGTCGACGGAATCAATGTTATCCGTGTCTGGACTTATATCGCGGCAAACGCTGGCGGAATGAAACGGATTTTGAACTATGTTTCCTATCTCGTTTCTTCTGTTTTGGTGTTTCTTTTTTTCTGCAAGCGACCGAACTTGGTCGTCGCAACCAGCCCCCAGTTTTTCTGCGGCTGGGCAGGTGCTTGCGCGTCGTGGTTGAAGTGGTGCCCATTTCTTCTTGAGATCCGAGACATTTGGCCCGAGTCCATCATTGCCGTTGGTGCAATGAAAGAAGGATTTTTGACGCGCTGCTTAGAACGAATGGAAAAACGGTTGTACCGCAGCGCGACGCATATCGTCACTGTGGGAAACGGATACAAACAGGCAATTCTCAAAAGAACACCCAATCTGCAAAACATTTCGGTCATCACTAACGGTGTCGACCTTGAAAATTTTTCGCCAATGCCTCCAGACGAGGACTTTCGCAACCGATGGAATTGGAACGAAAAATTTGTCTGTGCCTATGTGGGCACCATTGGGATGGCCCATGGTTTGGAGGTGGTTTTGGACGCCGCAGAGAAGCTTAAGCAGCGCGGCCGGCAGGATATTTGCTTCTGCCTTGTCGGAGATGGGGCTCGCCGCAAAGCTTTAGAAGAACAAACGCTACACAGAAAACTTGATTCTCACGTTGTCTTTACCGGCCGTTTACCAAAATCTGAAATGGGAACGGTCCTTGCCAGCAGCCAAGCATTGTTGATTCACTTGAAGCCTTGCGATTTGTTCACTTCCGTGATCCCTTCAAAAATGTTTGAGACAATGGCAATGGAGCGGCCAATCATTTTGGGCGTCGCTGGTGAGGCTCGTGAAATAGTCACCGCCAGTGGATCTGGCATCAACATGGATCCTGGGAATGCAGACCAGCTTGTCGAAGCAGTCTGTCGACTTGCGGACGATTCAGAATTCACCGCTTCGTTAGCCAGCCAAGGACGCTCGTTTGTCTCCAAGCATTACACCAGAGATGTACTAGCAGATCGTTTTTTGGAAGTCATGCGCGCGGTAGCGGCACCAACAAAGGAAGCCGGCCAGAGGCAAGAGGATGCCTGATTCAAACGATCCAGAGAAGACACGTGAAACAGCAACGCTGGAAATACGCGCCGCTGCGTTGCAAAAGCAATCCGATGCTGCTGCCGGGAGAATCAATCGTTCTATCGAAATACTACGGCACTATAACTGGTTGCAAATAGCCCGTCGTGGAACCAATCTGCTGAAACAGCGTTTGACAGTTTCTACAAAAATCCAACCGATCAAAGTTAACAGAGCCAGTATTCGCCGTGAGGAAAAAATCGAGAAACTGGCAGGGCTGATTATTGATCACCGTGCAAACAATCCATCACATGAGAAGGTTAATCTAGAGCAGGGGCGAATCGTCCTGATGAATCATGCCGTTAATTTGTACAACGGCGGTCAGCTACAACCCCAAGAACTGGCTCGGCAGACCCACCTCTGGCGGTTTCAGTTTCACTACCACGAGTTTCTCTTGACCCAGGTCGCTGCGGGACGCTGGGAGCAAGTAGAGGCGTTTCTCGATCGGTGGCTCGACGATTTCGCACCCGAAAAGATCACTGCCAAAGACGACACTTGGCATCCGTACTGCATTTCACGGCGCGTGGCAGCTTGGATCTGGTTGTTGCAAGGCGGTAGTACAACTGAGAGCGATCATCAGTTCTCAAGTGCTTTGATTCAGCGCCTTTTGACCAGCCTTGTTCAGCAGTGTGAACATCTAAGAACCAATTTGGAGTTGGATCTGGGCGGAAATCATCTTCTGGAGAATGCGACGGCACTCGCGATTGCCAGCAGCGTGATCGAATGTGAATTTTCCAGTCAATGGGAAACATCGGCTACCAGCATTTTCACGCGGCAATTACCCATTCAGATTCTTGCTCATGGCGAACATTTTGAACGCGCCCCCGTTTACCACGGACACATGTTGGGGAACTTGCTGAAGATCGAAATTTGCGCCGATACAAAGAGCGCTTTGCAAAACGTCGTCACTCCATTCATCGACCCCATGCTGCAACATTTACGAGCAATTGTCCATCCTGATGGCGAGGTGCCTTTGTTTGCAGACAGCGTGTTCGCTGAAGCGCCCTCAACCAAAGAGCTGCTTGCTTGCGCTGAACTTGGAGGCAGAGAAATTTCGAGATTTTTCGATCCTGCGAATTTGGCTGGAGAAGCCCAAGGACAATATCGAGTGCTGCGAAACGAAGATGCTTTTGTAATTTGTGACTTTGGTCCGATAGCAGCGGACAACCTTCCGGCTCATGGGCATTGCGACGCGCTGAATTTGGAAGTGTCGATCTCCGGTAGTCGTTGGATCGTTGACAGCGGGAACTTCAATTACGACGACGACAGCATGCGGCACTACTGCCGAAGCTCGATCGCTCACAATGTCGTCACAATAAACCATCAGAATCAAGCTTCTGTTTGGGGGAAATTCCGGATGGGCAAGCGTCCCAAAATTGGGCCGATCAAGCAGGGCGTGGATGATGGTTGGAAATGGGCATCGGCGTCTCACGATGGCTATAAGCACCTTGGGGTAGGTCGACTTGAGCGAATCGTGGCTCTTTCAAATACCGCCGTCGCCTGTTTTGATCGTGGCTCGATTGAAGGCGGAGCGATCTCGGGACATTGGACAGGCTACGTCCACTTCCACCCTGAAATAGAGATCGTGCTTGATCATTCC
>CAKZVF010000156.1 GCA_937921995.1 uncultured Pirellulaceae bacterium | reverse complement strand
CCGTTTCGGAAAGTTCTTCTTCGGTCCAGCGATCAAGCAGCGTTCCCGGTTGGTCTTCCTTACGTGTGTTGGAACTGAAGAATCGAAACTGAGCCGGTTGCCCCACCACCAAAGCAAACTCGCCTGATGGAACGGCGGCCTCGGTACCTTCCTCCATTCCAAAAGGCACCACACACAACGCCTTGAGCGGACGCGGTGCACCGGGGATTGCCAAGCCAGCGGTTTCAATCCCGACGTAGTAGGAACTGCCAACGCCACCGCGAATACGCAATCCTCCAGACTTTTGGTTGAAGCCGTAGAAGCAGGCACCTTTGGCGACCGAGAAATCCAAACCGCTGCCGCCACTGAGTTCTTTGACCTCTTGATCGCCTGACCAACCGGACATCACACCGAGCATACGTTGTTTTAGTTGGTCGGCTTTGAAAACGCCTCCGTTGAATAAGACGTAGTTCGGCATGGCCACCGAATTATCTTCGCCGGTGCAATGAGCAACGACAAAGGCCGCGATGTGGCGGGTAATTCCAGGATCGGACTCATAGGGCAAACCAATTTCCTGAAATCCAGAAGCGGGTTGGCGAACAGGCTGATCCGTCAAATCGCACTTTGGAAAGAAGCCATCAAGCAACAGGTCAGATATCTCTTGTTTGCTGACCTCCACAGAAATCGTGGAACCGATCAATTTGCTGCCACGACCGAGCACCGTGATCGCGTGAGTCGCCGGTCCAGCGCTGGTCAACAACGTTTCTTTGGCGGCCCGGCAACTGTGCCACAGCGAGACGGACTGCCAAGGATCGAGCGTCGTGCCGGCCTCGGACAATTTGCCAGAGACGAAATAGGCAGCCGAAAGATCCATGTTGTCACCGCCGACCAGCAAGTGATCCCCGACCGCCACGCGCTGGAGTTCGAGTTCGCCATCGTTTTCTTCGACTGCGATCAGCGTTAGATCCGTCGTGCCGCCACCGACGTCGCAGACTAAAACGGATTGGCCAACCTCCAGCGTTTTCCGCCACTGGTCGCCTTGCTGGTTCAGCCATGCATACAACGCCGCTTGAGGTTCCTCCAGCAAGACAAAGTTTGCAGGCAGACCCGCGGCCAGCGCGGCTTCGCGCGTCAACTCACGCGCAACAGGATCAAACGATGCCGGCACCGTTAGCACGACATGCTGGTCGCTGATAGGTGCCTCGGGAAACGCGGCATGCCATGCCGCCACAAGGTGTTCAAGATATTGCTGCGCCGCGGCGACAGGTGAAATTTTAGCGACATCCCCATCCGCATTCCAAGGCAAAATAGGCGCACGACGGTCGACTTTGTGATGGCACAACCAACTTTTGGATGCCCCTACCGTTCGGTCGGGAGTGTCGGCACCTTTGGCCCGAGCGTACTCACCGGTCGCGAAACTGCGTTGCGTTGCCCAGGGAAGATCGAGCGCTCCGCCGGCCGCTTCTGCCTCGGCGGCCAAATAGGAAAACGAAGGCAGCGATTGCTTTTCTTCAATCGTATTCGCGGCCACCAATTGCGGGATATTCAACAACTGAACGTTGGCTGCTTCGCCGGATTCGTTGGCGTCGCAATAGGCCAAAACGTTGTTGGTGGTTCCAAGATCAATGCCGATGATGAACTGGGTCATGATTTAATCTCAAGTTCGATCGGAGCGATGATCATTGCCGACGATTTATCGCCAGTCCATTTAGGAACCTCGCACTTGGTCGCTTTCCAGCCGTGGTGTGCGACGGTGCCGCGAAAGGGACCTTCTCCGCTAACGCTTCCAGTGAGACGATACTCTGATGCATCGAATTTGGCGGGTGTTTCCAACTCAGTACCATCGGCCGCATCGGTCATAGGTTTGAGCCCGAACATCCGTTCGATCACCGAACCAGAATCGCGGAGGACTTCCTTCGCGGCGGCACCGATCTGAGCGTCGGAGTATCCGTCAAGCGATTCGGTGACGAGGTCCAACAAACGTGCCTCACGTTGCAATGCGGAAAGCAAACTGATCGCGTCGCTGCGGACAGGAACGATTGGCTTGGTCGGCGCTGGCACAGCGGCAGCGGGTTGGGCTTCGATTTTTGGAGCAGAGCCATCGGTGATCAATTGATCAAACGACGCGCTAAGTTCCGAATTGAATAGCAGTTTACAAAAGGCCTTGGTGGCCGTGATCAGTCCCATGGTTGGCTCGTAAAAGTACAGCGATGTTTTAATCGCGAGATTTTAGCATCTGCCTGCCATGGGCAATAGGTTCCGAAGCCGTCTGGGCCGGACTTCTCGGCACACCTTCTCAATTTCAAACTGTTGAGCTATCGCTTCAAACGACGGCTCCGACGAAATCCCAACCCAAATGCCGCAGCGCGGGAACACCGGTTGCCACTAAATCCCGCGCTGACGCGATCGAGTTGGAAGATCAACGGCCCGATTGCGGTGGCTGTGCTACTGAGGAGAAACGGGGTTTTGCGCGACAACATTCTCACGCACCCAGATGTTGCGGAACTCGACCGGGTTTCTGTGGAACTGAAGGCCAATGGGCTGCTTGGGTTCGTGAGGCGTGTACGCCGGTGCCCGGTTGAACAGTGTTTTGCCCTTCAGTTCAAAATGGTTCTGGATTAGGACGCCATTGAGTAGGACGGTCAAGTACGCCGGTTTGGTCAGTTTGCCATCCTCAGCAAATTCAGGCGCATCGTAGATGATGTCATAAGTCTGCCATTGCCCTGGCTTGCGGCAAGGATTCACAATAGGCGGGGCTTGTTTGTAAAGCGCACCGCACTGCCCGTCGAAGTAGGTCTTGTTTTCATGCGAGTCAAGCACTTGGACTTCGTAGATGAAATCGCCAAAAAAGATCCCGCTATTGCCACGGCCTTGGCCTTTGCCTTGAATTTTTTCCGGGCACATAAATTCAACGTGCAATTGGCAACTGCCAAACTTCTGCTTGGTGCTAATCGGCCCTTTGGTGGCCTTTAACGTTCCGTCCTCGGTGAGCCACTTCTCTCCGTTTTTCCATTGATCGGCGTTGGAGCCATCAAACAAAACAATTGCATCTGACGGTGCGGATCCATTTTCACCCGGAGTTACGATCGGCGGCTCCGACCAAACGATGCCGCTTTTCCATTCTTTATAAACCCAAGCTCCAGCGACCAAGGGCAACAACGCGACTAACAGGATGGCGATGACAGGACGGCTAAAAATGGTACGTCTGACGAAAATTGTTTTCATAGGTCTCTTTTTTTTGTGGTTCTTGGTTAGCGGTGCGGGCGTTGGCCCTCCGGTTGCGTTTGGTTTCCACGGCGACGAACCGGGCGGCTTGCGCCACTGCGCTACTGATAGCTTTACGGATCATATTCAACAAATGCGACTTAGGACAAATCTTTTTTGCTTAATCGCCGAGGATCCAATTGAAAA
>CAKZVF010000155.1 GCA_937921995.1 uncultured Pirellulaceae bacterium | reverse complement strand
ACTCGAAGGATTTCGTCGAGCAGAGCTTTGGCAGCAATAAACTGCTCATCTGGAGATTCCGAAGGATAAGGCGAAGAAGGCATGATCGACCGTCATTATGGCAGAGAATCAGAAAACTCTCACCATTGCGCAAATCTCGTGCCAAAAGCTTTAGTCTCGAAAACAATTCTAAAAGTAAGTGGCATTGGGCTGACGCCACCGGCAGTTCTTATGTCGTCCTCCGGACTAAAGTGTATGCTATTGGCCGCGGCTCGGTCGATCTATGGTTCCGCCCATGCACTACTTGGCAGCATCACATCTCAGATGATATCCTACGCGAAACCCATTTTTCGAAAGTGATTCATTGCCATTTTCTCCATCGCATTTCGGCGACCGATTAACGCACGCCATCAAAGCAAAACGCTCACCACTGGTCGTAGGCATCGACCCTCGGCCCAATCAATTGCCGCCCAGTTTGCAGACTGATTCTGGCGATCTTACTGCGACGGCCAAATCATTTGCCACCTTTGGCAAAGCCATCATCGACACCGTTGCCGATTTGGCGCCGGCGGTGAAACCTCAAGCCGCTTTTTTTGAACGGCTGGGGCCCGAGGGAATGGCCGCACTGGCGGAGGTCTGTGACCATGCTGTGAGCGCCGGGCTTTTGGTGATCATGGACGCCAAGCGCAATGACATCGGTGCAACCGCCGAAGCCTACGCGGCGGCGTACTTGGGCCCGAAACCCGAATCGGCTTGGGGCTGCGACGCGTTGACGATCAATCCTTACATGGGTTTCGATACGCTGGAGCCATTTTTCAAACAAGGACAATCAACCGGGGCGGGCGTGTTTGTGTTGTGCAAGACTTCCAATCCCGGCAGTGACGCGCTGCAATCTCGACAGGCCGACGGAGGCGATCAAACGATCACCGATCTGGTGGCCGATGAAATTCAGCGCCTGTGCGAAGCGTCGCTTGGTGAATCGGGCTATGGCAACGCCGGCGCGGTTGTTGGAGCGACCTATCCTCAGCAGCTGGAACATCTGCGAAACAAAATGAAGAATTCGATTCTCTTGGTGCCCGGTTTCGGAGCCCAAGGCGGTTCGGCGGCAGACGTGGCGGCGGCCTTTGACGAAAATGGACTCGGCGCGGTCATCAACAGTAGCCGCGGCGTCATCTTTGCATACGAAAAAGAAAAGTATCAATCCCAAGCCGCCAAATCATGGCAGGACGCGGTGCGTCAATCGGCCCTCGACGCGATTGGAGTGCTCAGGGATTCCACCAACGCGGGGAAGCTGGCGTAGTGCGCCGCGCGTTACTTCCGCAGCTCGCCGATCAACAGAAAACCGCCGATCACCAGACAGGCGACATTCCCCAGCCACGCACCGTAGGCCGGCAACGTCATCTGTTTGGCTCCGTTTAGCCCGACCATAAACAGTGGGTAGTAAACAAAAAGAATCGGCAAAAAACAGATTCCAAACGTCGTGGCAAAGTTCCCTGCTTTTAGTTTCATCGCCACCGGAATCCCAATCACCGCAAACGCCAGACAGCTGAAACCATTGGCCCAGCGCCGGTGAGGCACGACATGTAAACGATGATGACGGTAAACGGCGTCGTCCAGTTCCTTCGTGCGTTTGGGCCAGGCAGCGCTGGTCAGCCCCACCATGTCTCCGGAGATCCACTGCGTCGCGGCAACGACGGCGTCATCGCGCGTCATCTGGTCGATACCTTCGGATTGCTTTTTCACGGCATCGCCAATTTGATTCAAGTACAAATGCCCCGGTTCATCAAATGCCTTGGCAACCTGGTCGGGTGATTTTAAAGCGATCTCATGTTGTTCGTAATCGTCAAACCGATACGAAGCTTTCCCTTCGGCGTCCACATAACCGTTGTACATCGTGAACAGAACCGAATGACGGTCTGGATTGGCTTCCAACGTCGCACTGGCGGCCGTCGCGCGAACGCCTTGGTTCTTTGACGAATTCAACGTAAGCGTGGGTTGAATCAGTTCGCGCTCGTTGACGCCGGCCACTTCGATCGAAAAATCTTTTGTTCGAAAACTTCCTTCCTGTTCCAGCACGCCGTAAATGATCTTATCCATGCTGGTGTTGACGACGCGCTGAACGCCCCAGTAGCTCCACGCAAACGAAATGTCATTCAACCACACCGCGAACAAGCTGAGCACAAAAGCCAAAATGATCGCCGGCATCACGACCACCGATTTCGGCAGCCCCATCGCGGCGATCGCCGTCAGTTCGTTCTCTGCCGCCATACGGCCAAACACCACGCAAACACTGAACAAGCACGTTGCTGGCATCGCGAACATCAGCGCTTTGGGGATCAGATAAGGGATCAATTGGATCACGATATCCGGGCCAATGTTCTTATCACGCGCCTCGTCCGCCAATCCAATCAACAGCATCAACAGCACGAACCCGGCCGATGAGATGGCGAACACCTTCATCAGTTCCCAGGTAATGTAGCGCGTGATGAGTTTCGGAAACAAAGGGATGATTTGCTGGTAGTTGAGATAAGTAATTTAGCGGATCCTTGTTAAAGATCCTGCCCGGCGAGGATCTTTAACAAGATCCACTACGGTCCCGGCTATGTTTTCTTCTGCGGCTTAAGCCGCCCGGTTGGCTGCTTGGGCTTGCTGGATGACATGGACATCCATCTGTGGGAACGGAATGCCGATATTGGCCAGATCCAATTGTTGTTTCGCGGCAGCGGTAAGATCTTCACGCACGGCCCAGTAATTTGCCGGAGTACACCATACGCGCAGCTGCCAATCCACCGACGAAGCCCCAAGTTCCATCAAATAAACCTGAGGTGGCGGAGAAATTTCTCCTTGGGAAATCGACATGACGGCGCGTTCGAGTGCTTCGCGCGTTTGCCCCAGGTCGGCCGAATAAGCGGCTCCGACGTTTACGTCGACGCGGCGGAGTTTGTTCCGAGTATAGTTTTCGAGTTTGCTGCCAAAGATTTCACCGTTGGGCACGATCACATGGCGGTTATCCAACGTGTTGATGCGTGTCGTGAAAAGGTCAATCTCTTCCACGGTGCCTTCGGTATCCGAAAGAACGATATAGTCGTCGACCTTGAAGGGGCGAAACATCAGCAGCATCACGCCGCTGGCAAAGTTCCCCAAAGTACCTTGTAGCGCCATGCCGATCGCGAAACTGACGGCCGCAAATACCGCTGCCAGACCCGTGACGTCGACGCCAAAATAAGACAACACGCCCATCGCCACGATGATCATGATGACGTTGCGAATCGCTTTGGTCAGAAATTTCCCCAGCGTCAGGTCGACTTTCTTTGCGACCAAGTTACCCACATAACGTCCGATCGCTGAAGCAATGATGTAACTGATCCACGCCACCGCCAGAGCAAGAAACGCTTTGGCAAAGTAGTCGCCCATGAGTGCTCTCATCGCCTCTTCACTTCCGGGACCACCGGAGAACGCTGTTTTGCAAAGCTCGATAAAATTAGTCGCGGCTTCGCTCGAAGCATCCGCCGCCGCTTTCACTGCCTCGTCGGCGCGAACGGCTCCTGCGGTTGATAGCGCTGTCAAAGTGAAGACGAACGCTTTTAGTTTTGGTTTTACGAACTGCATTTAAAACTCCTACGCGATCAAAGTGGGATCGGTTCGTTATTTATGGTGTCGGGTTAGCGATAGATTAACGGCACTTACTCGAGCGGCTTTGGCCGCATTCTGTGAGCGGCAAGGCGCTAGCCGCTGGTTCGTTGAGATTACTTTTCCGGATGTGTCTGTTCTAGGATTGGCAACCCGCGGCTAGCGCCCTGCGGCTCAGTTTTTAAACTTGCCATTGGGAAGTTCAGCTACGTTGCACGGCGGAAGTCTAGATTGCACGCCGGAAGTCTAGAGACAAAATCCAGTCGTTCAAAGACGGATCGTCCGGCGCGGTTGGGCAGTGACAGCACTTTATGAATCACGCAGAAACACGATATGGTAAAAAATTTTGCTTTTCCCTAAAGTCCGGCACAAATCGCCCACCATCGACAAAATTTTTAACTTGGAAAACTGGATGATTCCTGAGAAGCGTTGGCCAGACTATCTACTGCCGCTGGGTATTATCGCGTGCCTGTTAGTCATTTTTCTGCCGTTGCCGACGGTGTTGATGGACATGCTGTTGGCTGCGAATCTGTCGCTGGCGGTGGTCATCTTACTTAGCACCGTCTATGTGAAGTCGCCGCTGGAGCTGAGCCTATTCCCATCGCTTTTGCTGGCGACGACGTTGGGGCGATTGGCGTTGAACGTGGCGACGACGCGGCTGATTTTGACCAAAGGCGCGACCGATCGTGAAATGGCCGCCGGTGGTGTGATTGAAAGTTTTGCAAACTTCGTCACCGGCGATAGCTTGGCCGTCGGTCTGGTCATCTTTTCGATCATGATCGTGATTCAGTTCGTTGTGATTACCAAGGGATCCTCACGCATCAGCGAAGTCACCGCGCGATTCGCGCTCGACGGACTACCGGGCAGGCAAATGGCGATCGACGCGGAGTTGAACGCAGGTTCGATTGATGTTAAGGAAGCGAAACAGCTTCGCCAAGACGTCGCGGATCACGCCGATTTTTACGGTGCGATGGACGGAGCGAGTAAGTTCGTGCGCGGTGATGCGATCGCGGGCGTGATGATCACACTGATCAACATCGGCGTCGGCTTGGTCGTAGGCATGTCGCACAATATGTCGCTCTCCGAAGCCGCCAGCACGTTCACAAAATTGACGATCGGCGACGGATTGGTCAGCCAGTTGCCGGCCTTGCTGATCTCTCTGGCCGCGGGTTTATTGGTGACGCGCAGCCATTCCAAGACCAACCTCCCCACAGAATCCATCGAACAATTTTTCTCGACGCCGATTGTTTTAGTCATGACGGCGGTCTTTCTGGGCGTGATGGTGATGATTGATTTGCCCGCAATTCCGCTGATGATCCTGGCCTGCGGATTTCTCGCGCTGGCACACTTTAGTTCAGCAGACCAAGCCAACGCCCTGTCTGCAACCGAAGGTCAGCAGCGTAACGGGACGGCTCCATCCGGTTCCAACCCACCTCCGGTGCCCGATGTGGGATTAGACAAACTGCTCAGCAACGACATCCTCGAGATTGAACTGGGATTGGATCTGATACGATTGGCCGACACGCGGCAAGGCGGTTCCTTGTTGGCTTCGATCGCTATGGTTCGGAAGGAACTGGCCGAAGAAATGGGAATCGTGTTGCCCAAAATTCGAATCCGAGACAACCTCGCCCTGACGCGCACTCGTTATCAAGTCCTTCTGCAAGGCAACGTCATTGAATCGGGCGAACTAAAACCAACAGCCGCGTTGGCAACCGACAGTGGGCACGCCACGGGGCCGCTGGAGTCGAGCATGATCCTTGGCATGGCGGGCGATATCGCCATGCCGCAACCGGCGTATTGGATCACTCCCGAAAACATGCTGTCGGCTCAGCACAGTGGGTACGATGTCCATTCGGCGACCGATGTTTTGGCGAATCAGTTAAAACAACTGACGTTAGAGAATGCGTCACAAATTTTGACGCGCGACGCAACGCGTCTGTTGATCGACGAAGTTGCCAAACATTCACCGTCGGTCGTCAACGAACTGATTCCCAACGGCATGTCGTTGGCTCAAGTCCAGCAGGTGCTCAAGACGTTGGTTTCGCAAGGCATCTCAATCCGGCCGTTGAGCTTGATCTTGGAAACGCTGGGCGATCATTGCGGCGCGACGCAGAACCGGTGGGAGTTAACAGAACACGTGCGCGTTCGGCTTGGGCGGCATATCTCTGCGGGATTGGCAGGGCCTGGCGGTAAAACGATTCATGCATTCACACTCGCAACGGAACTACAAGATCGCGTCGCGTGTGCGTGGGATCGAGACCGGTCGGAACTTCGGTTGGGGCTTCCGGCTCAAGTGGTCCAGTCGATCGGTGATGCGATCGTAGAAGTTGCCAACCGCATGGCCGCCAGCGGCATGTCACCGATCGTGATGGTGGAACAGGAGATTCGCCCCGTGATTGCAAAACTGCTGGCCGACCGACGTCATGAAGTGTTCGTCTTAGGCAGCAAAGAAATAATGAATGCACGAATCGAAATCGTTGGCGAAATTACGCCCGAACAAATTACTCAACGCGAGGCGATGGCCGCGTAGTAATGTGTGGCGACTGAAACTTGAGATTTGTTGTGAGGCTAGTGGATGAGGCAACGAAGTCCGGCCTCGCCATTAACCTTTCAATCATATTTTTAATTCTGCCCGCTCTGCCTTGCTCCTAAGGCATCGTTTAATGCAGCTGCAGGATTCGTGGTCTCATCCACTACCCTTCAATTGATTCGTAAAAACGCGTGGTGTGTTTGATAGTGCTGCACGGGTTTGGGAACTGCTCGCTTTTTGGCGGAGAGTCGTTCATCATTTGTTCATTTGCCCGGCAATTCAACTTTATTCGAATAATCGGATTTTTAAATGGATTGCCGAAGGTGGTTTGACCGATGTCAACAAGAGGATGGAACTACACAAGATGATTGGTGTAACCACCATCCGCAGTACCATTTAACGCCGCCGCGTAAACCATTTTAAAAATTACTTCAACTTTGTAATTTGTTCATTGACGCGAGCTGACGTTTTTTGATATCTATCCCGCATGCCAAAGGCAACTGACCTTTTTAAGGTCGGACGAAACAAGCAACTCGACGCAAACTCGACGCAAACTCGAAGCACTTTGGCAGAAGAGAATCAGGAAAACTGATACGGGCGTTTTTCATCGAAAGATGTTGAAGACCGACCGCTTCTATTTTCCTAACAAATCGTAGCGACGACCAAATTGGATCGTCGATTGACAATTTAAGATATCGAAGGCGTAAGCACTCGATGTTAGTTTCGCACCAATCACGGAGGATTGAATGGCGACGACTGCTGCATCACAAGAAGAAATTCTCGAAGTCTGGAAGCAATACAAACCAGATTGCTCTGACAAACAACTTCGCAATCGATTGATGGAGCGGTATTTTCCGCTGGTCAAGTATAACGGCGAACGAATCTGGCAACGACTTCCTGACGGCGTCGAATTGGACGATCTTATCTCTGCAGGCGTATTTGGCCTGATGGATGCGATTGATGCTTTCGACATGGAACGAGGTGTCAAATTTGAAACTTACTGCGTGCCTCGTATTCGCGGAGCCATGCTGGACGAACTGCGGACGATGGACTGGGTTCCTCGTTTGGTACGTTCCAAAGCCAGTAAGATTGCCAACGCAACGAAGAAACTGGAAACCAAGCTAGGCCGTGCTCCTACGGTTGCCGAGCTTGCCGAAGTTTTAGAACTTACGGTCAAAGAGACTGAAAAGATGATGTCTGACGCCAACGCGGTCGGATTGATCAGTCTGAATAAGAAATGGTATGAAACGGACAGCTATAAAGACGTCCGCGAAATCGACATTCTTGAAGACAAAAAAGGCGAAGACCCGACTCGGCGAATTCAGAAGAACGATCTGATGCGGCTGGTCACCAAAGGGCTCAATCGCAACGAACGACTGATCATCATTCTTTATTACTACGAAGAGTTGACGATGAAAGAGATCGGCACGACGCTCGATCTGAGCGAAAGTCGCGTCAGCCAGATGCACAGTAGCATTGTCCAACGATTGCAGCAGCAATTGGGCAAACGCCGAGTTGAATTTGGCCGCAAGGCATAGCTGCCGCCAAGGCAATCTAAAACCACTAATAGGGCTCGTCATTTGACGAGCCTTTTTTCGTGCTTTCGAAAAACACGCCCGACGCGCCAGCGAGTGAATAACTACGCACCATCGGATTCACTCGCTTGCGCGTCGTGCTTGTATTCTACGCTCTCCATCGCGAATTTTATGCATTACCGGCGCGGCGGCGTGATGCGATCCTTTCGGCGGTCGCGGCTTGCACCAAAACGTGCCTCCATGTCGAGAATGTCTTCGGCCAAATCGAAACTGAACTCGAAAAACCGCTCCATGTCGACTTCCAGCGGCGCCTCAAAGCGCGTCAAAGGCAATTCTAGCGTAGGGTGAGTAAGAACCGGCGAGGGATCCATGGGCATGCTCCGTTGCTTATCGGGAAAAGCGTGCGTCATCAATCCTTGATAGGTCAAGCCGACATCATGCCTGCAATCGATATAACGAAGCTAATCCCGATTTGGTTCGCCAGCAAAATCAGTATTTTGCTGATGTAATCGGCATTGCAGCGGACTTTGAGATTTGTCTATACTTCCACGGTTAGAAGATCGAGGGTGATCATTCATTAGAACCCCCCAAGATCTTGCGAACCATCAGGTCGCACAGCACGTATCAAGGGTCCCGTCAAATGAATTCCAGTTTAAATGGGCTCATTTACTGGCAACACAGCCCAAACAGATGATCGACATCCGTCGAGCGTCATAACAGAAACACGAAAAGAAACAACAAACCATCGGCCGACCAGGTGTCGATGCATTCAGTAACTTGCAGCGTCAAACGCCTGTTACGGATGGCACACTTGGACACGGAATTGCAAACGGACAGAAGCGAACGAGTCATCGTTCAAACGTCTTACAAATGTGCTAAAATTACACCGATGGTTCGTGTTTTGAAACAAGTTCAATCCACAAACCCGTAACGGGGAGAACACTATGCAGATTAGACCTACATCAAACATCCAGACAACTTCGTCGATCAATCTGCAAACGCAGAACACGTCCGCCGGAGCACAGTCAGGAGCGTCAATTCCCGTTGACCAACTGGATATCTCCGCCGAAGCACAAATGATTGGTCAGACCAATGGCGACATTCGCGCCGACCGAGTCGCCGAGATTAAGGCTCAGATTGCCAGCGGCCAGTACGAGACTTCGGCGAAGATGGACATCGCGATGTCACGACTGTTCGACGCGATTGGTTAAGCTGAGAGCGGCTTAAAACTAGATACAATCCGGTCTCAGGCCGGAACATAGACTTGAATCGTCTAATGAAGAAAAGGGTGGAGCTTGCTCCACCCTTTTTTCGTACCAATTAGTAGTAACCCGACCTGTACCCGATTGGGATTTTCCCGGTTGCCGTTCAGTTCTCAAAGAACCATTAAGAAAATACAGCGGGTAACTTCCCCGTACTGTCAGCAAAAGAATTAGTCTTCGCACCGACCGCGTTGAGCATACTGACTAATAGGTTGGACATCGGCGTTTCTTTTTCGTCAAAGGCGGTGTAGCTGCCGTGAGTTACGCCTAAGTTCGATCCGCCAGCCAAAACCAAAGGATAGTTTCGTGCGTTGTGGGTTGAGCTACAAGCGCTGCCATAAAGCACGACCGTGTTCTCCAGCAACGAACCGTGTTCGTCGCGTGTGTCTTTCAAACGCTGGATAAAGTAAGCGTATTGGCTGGCCAACCAAGCGTCGTAGCTGCCCCACTCTTCCCAGTGCCCTTCCGCTTTATCGTGGGAAATACGGTGATGACCCTTGTTGATTCCCAAGGCCAGCTTAGGAAAGTTCTCACCAAAACCCATGCCGTCCTCACGCGCCATCATGTAAGTGATCACGCGCGTCATATCGGTCTGAAACGCCAACACCATCAAATCAAGCGTCGCCCGCACGTACGCCTGTGGATCGACCATCGCATCGACGTTGAAATTCAAATCGTCGGCGTCAAACTCTTTCAGCGGAATATCCAGCCAAGTCTCATTGCGGATCACTTGTTCTTCAACGCTGTTGAGCGCTGAGAGATATTCGTCAATTTTATGGTTGTCCTTTTTGCCAATCAAACGCTTCATGCGTTTGCTGTCTTCAAGAACGAGGTCAACGATCTTGCGTTTGGAGGCCAAACTACGTTTGCGTGCCGCGGTGGTTGATTGACCTGCCGGTGAGAAATAACGTTCGAAGATCTCGCGCTGCCGATGTTCCGAAGGCATCGGTTTACCGTTACTGTCGAACGACAATGTCGACACACGCGATTTGTAGCCGATGCCCCCATCGGTTGAAAGCGATAGCGAAGGGAAACGCGTGTCTTTTCCGATTTTGCCGGCCGCCAGCTGATCGGCGGAAATACTGTTGAGATACTTGCTGCCGCGCACATCGCCACCGGTCAGCCACGTATCGCCGGCCGCATGGCCCAGCACGCTGCGGCTGTTGGGGTGGCTGAGTCCGCCGAGGATTGAGATATTGTCTCGATGCGGTGCCAAGGGTTTTAGCGAATCGGTCAGCTGATAGTCTTCGCCCGTTTCGCGCGGAAACCAATTCCACTGTTCGTGATATTCGCTTTCCTCTGGCGGCAGACCGACGCCGTTGGGAAAGTATAGAAAGCACATCCGCTTAGGAGTGCCCTGAGGCGTTTGTGCCGAAGCGGTCGATGGCAACATGCATTCCAAAAACGGCAACGCACAGGTCACGCCTAATCCACGCAGGAAACTACGACGATCAAAATGCCAAGATCTTTTACTCATGGTCACACTTTATTCTTGCGGGGCTTGGAGTTTGTTTGAAAAGGACGGGCTAAGCACGATCGCGCGAAAGACGCTGCGAAAACTTCCACCGCTTTCTTCAACACGCTGAACAATCTCTTTGATTTCGGCCTCGTCTGAATACCTGATGTCGCGGCCCAAACTGTAGGCCATCAGATGTTCAACCAGCGATCTGCAGAATTCCTGAGAACGCTGCTCAAGTATATATCGCTTCATTTCAGCGACACCCTTAATCTTTCTTCCGTCAGGCAGCGTGGATGTTGCGTCGATGGGTTTTCCTTTGGATTTCGTTTGAAACCGTCCGGTGGCGTCAAAGTTCTGGAACACGACGCCATAAGGGTCGATCTTTTGATGGCAGCTGATACAAGACGGTTTGCTTCGATGAAGTTCCAATTGCTCCTTCAGCGTTAACTTTTCAAAACCTGGTGTCTCGGGATCCAAATCGGGCACATTAGGAGGCGCTGGCGGCGGAGGATCACCAAGGATCTTTTCCTTCAACCAGACCGCACGTTTGATCGGATGCGCCTGCTGCCCATCGGAGTGACCGGACAAAAACGCGCCATGCAGTAACAGGCCACCGCGGTGCTGATCTTGGGTCAGTTTAACCGGGCGAAATTCGTTCCCCTCAACCCCCTCGATTCCGTAGAATTCGGCAAGGTTCTGATTGAGCATCGCAAAATCGGAATCAATCAAATTACTGATGGGAAGATCGTGATGCAAAACATGGTGTAAGAAATGCCAAGTCTCCTCGGCCATGTCTGATTTAACAAATCGAGTGTAGTCAGTGTATTGGTCCGTATCGACCTGCATGCTTTCATGGCGATCCATTCTCAGCCATTGACCACCAAAGGCGCGAATCATTCGCCAGACTTTTGGGTCTTCGATCATACGATCGGTTTGCTGGGCCAATGCATCGTTTAGCTTCCCCGCGCGGGCCAGTTTCAGTAGCGTTGGGTCCGGTGGCGAATTCCATAGAAAGTACGCCAGTTTGGAAGCCAGCAAAAACTGATCCAGTGGCCGCGGCGATTGTTCCTTGGCGTCGGCTGCTTGCAATTCTTCGTTTGCCTCAGGTTCCACCATGTAAAGGAAATTGGGCGAACAAAGCGCTGCGACCAAGACCTCTTTCACACCGTCCTCGTAAACATCAAAATCACCTCGAATCGACTTCCAGAATTCGAAGTAACGGTTCAGTTCCCGCCGTCCAACAGGGCGACGAAAGGCGCGGGTGATAAACTGTTGCAGAACTTTGCGTGTGTAGCTTTCTCGGTCACCATCATCGTTAGGCACTTCGCCGGGGAAGATGGTTGTATGGCTTTCGGGCGGCCAAACCGGATTCCAAGGCAGCTCGATTTCGATCGAAGCAACGACCACCGGCGGACCCGAGTCATCCATGTCTTTTACTAAGTAGTTGTTCCAGATCCCAAAGATTGAAATGTTCGACAGCGACTCGCGCGTGTCGGCTTCGAAAACCGGAAGCGGGAGATTCTCAAGCCGACCAACAAACTCGAGCGTCTGAAACTGCTGATCTACGGCGTCAATCGTTTGCGTTTGCCCGAACGAACGGTAGTCCATCCCGTCATCGGTGCGGGTACCTGCAAAGGCAGCAATGGATGGAGTTTTGTCCGCGAATTTACTTTCATTCTTGGCAGATCCGCCGCGAATTTGTTTTGCAATTTTGGAGTCTTTATCCAGCGGCGTGATTCTTACCTCCTTGAACCCTGTGAAGAATCGTCCGCCGATCTCCAATCGGTGCTTGCCTTTTTTTAACCGCGCGATCGTGACGGGCGTGGTGATGATCTTTTCATCTTTTTGAAGTTTGGACAGTTGAAGCCGTTCTTCCACTTTCAGTTTTGAATTGATTTTGATCCCAAAGGAAGGCATCATATCGGCTTCGACATACGGATGGTCAAAGTCGATCTGATAAAGTCCGTCTTGGGGCGCGACGAAGCGAAATTTGGCAGACGAATCCCCTGCCACGTTGGTGGGTATCAACCACTTGCCGTCGCGCAGTTCCATTCCTTCGGGCTTCTTGCAACGTTTTGCCAACAACCGGATCGTTGAATCCGAGGATTCAGCGGCAACAGGTTCGCGTAAGGATATTAAACGATCCTTGAGATCATCACTGCTCCATGATTTACTTTTCCTGGCCCGTACCTTCATTCTGAAATCGCCGCATCGCGGGAAATCGTTTTGGACCAACACTTTTAAGTTGGGCGAAGGACCTTGCCAAGATTTCGGAGCCACTTCTCGATGCGGCACCGCCGAAAACAGCAGCATCCCATCCTCGACCATTTTGAAACGGTCCGTTGCTGACCCACGCATACCGATGGCAATGTTGTTTTTAAATTTCCGTAACCTTTTTTCGTCGGCGGCGTCGATCCCCGTTCGCCGGTTTCCATCGGCATCCAGTAATTCGACTCGAAAGTCATCCGAACTAACTTTGACTGACTGGTAGCCTCCAATTTCCTTTCCGGAGGGTTCGGATGTTTCAGCATCAATGCCGCTACCGAAGGTGATGCGAAACCGGTGCGCCTCTGGCTTGGGCCCCGTAGCGATCGCCTTATTCAGCGCCGACCTTGCCACCTTTTCGTAGTAATCAAAATGAAGTGAGGTTGTCTGCAGGACTTCGGCATTATTATTGAAGCCCATTTCGGATTTACCGTCCTCAGGGAGCACCTCGCCAAAATCAACGCTCATTCCCAGCAAATTCTGCAGCGAGTGGGTGTACTGATCGCGCGTCAGTTTCCGCAAGACAGGTTCTTCGGTGACTTGGGATTGGGCTGCTGTGTCAATGATTTCGGTAAGTGCCGCGATGATGATCGCGCGATGTTCTTCAGTGATTTGCAATTCATCTTCGGGAGGCATGTCGCCAGAATTAATCACGTCGCGTACGGAGACCCAAGATTCAGCGCTGACTTTTGGTCCCTCGATCGCGAGCGTGTCGAGGCTGACGTCGCCGTTGTCTTCACCTTCGCCATGGCACTGGTAACAGTATGTCTTCAGAAGTGGACGCAGACCCATTTCCACCTCGGCCGAGCGGTTATCCGGTTGGTTCGTTGGTGTTTGAGCGTTCACCGAACAGACAACCGTTAACAACAAGATCAAAGCGACCAGAGAATGGGTGGGGTGGTTCATGCTAAAATTGTATTCGAAAAAAGCTTCAAATTTAGTGGCGTGCCCAATGCCAAGACATCCTCGATAATGGAGCATTATGGGGTTTAACCGAAATTTAGCTTTGGGGTATTGGAAAGTAATTGTTTTTCCTTTGAAAGTTCTCATAAATTTTCGGTTTCTTGCGGATTGAGTGCCTCATCGCAGGTCGAAAAATCCGATTTTCGGTTTTCGTGGGAAAGCTTACGGCGACCAGAGTGGCAAAATTCCCCATTTCAATTTCGGCGTTGCGAACCGCTGTTGAGCGGTTTTGGAGCGGCTCGCTATTATCTGTGCACTGGCTTCGCATATTTGATTTACAATAACCACTCTTCATTTTTGTTCTGAGATCCACCCAATGGCAATTTTGACATCCTCGGATAAGGCCGTCGCGCGGAAACGCGTCGAACTGGATGAACAACGGATCACGATCGGGCGACATCCTCGATGCGAGGTTCAGATTGACGAAGGCGCTGTCAGTCGCAAGCACGCCGCGATCTCGTTTCGAGAGAACGCGTATTTTCTGGAGGATCTATCCAGCCGCAACGGGACGTTTCTCAACGAACAGAAGATCAGTTCGATCACTCGTTTGTTCGATGGTGCAAAGATTAAAATTTGCGACGTCTCATTCGTGTTCCAAGCGGACGATTTAGCACCCCATCCCCCGGTACCCAAGACCGAAGACCGTCGCCGGAGTAACCGGAAATTGCTGGACCTGCCATCGTTTACGCTTCACGATGACATTGCAACGCACATCAGTTCGCAGCTCGAACCCTCTTCCCACCATTCTGGCAAATCAAGTCACGTCAGCGCCGACGACAAACTGCGGACACTGATTAAGGTCGCTCAGACGCTCAGTGAATCACTCGAACGCGATGAAGTCCTTAGCAAGATTTTAGATATCTTGTTCGAGCTATTTACTGAGGCCGATCGAGGATTCATTATTTTGAAACTGGCCGACGGCGAACTGCGTCCATTGGCGTTCAAAGCACGCCGTCCGCAAGACGACGAAAACGTGCGCGTCAGTCGCACGATCGTTAATCAAGTTATGGAAACTCAGCGTCCGGTGGTCAGCAGCGATGCCTCTAAGGACGACCGCTTTGATCTTAGTCAGAGCGTTGTTGATTTTCGTATTCGTTCGATCATGTGTGCCCCTTTGGTCAACAATAAAAATGAATCAATCGGCGTCATTCAGCTGGACACGATCCGTTCGGCGATCGCTTTCAAAGAGAGTGATCTCGAAACACTGGCGACGATCGCACTGCAGGGCTCTTTGGCGATTCAAAAATCGGACCTCTTTGAAGAAGCCCGACGCTCGCGTGAGATGAAAAGCGATTTGAAGCTGGCCCAAGAGCTGCAACTGCGTTTTCTTCCGCAACGACCGCCGCAAGTGGACCACTACGATTTTGCATCGTATTACCGCGCGATGCAGCAGGTTGGCGGTGACTACTATGACTACATTGAATTGGATGATGATCACATTGCGATCATCGTGGCCGATGTTGTCGGCCATGGAATCGCGGCGGCGATGCTGATGGCCAAAGTCTCGGCGGAGTCTCGATTCGCGCTGGCGACGACGCGGTCGGCGGCCGATGCAATCAATAAGCTGAATGAGAAACTTACCGATCTGAAATTGGATCGGTTTGTGACGCTGGTGTTGTGTCTTTTGAACACGAAAAAGAACACCGTGGAAATCGTCAATGCCGGACACATGCCGCCCATCATTCGGCGGGCAGATGGCGGGGCGCTGGAGGAACTAAGCATTGAGCATTCGGGGCTGCCCGTTGGAATCGTCGCCGGGTATGAATACGAGGCCACGACAATTGAGCTTAACGGCGGTGACTTGATTGTGCTTTACACCGACGGAATCAACGAAGCCATGAATTCCGACGGGCAGCAATTTACGACCGCGGCGATTATTAAAGAGATTGAGACCAGCCAAGCGAAAACGCCTGAGTCGGTCAACGAGGTGGTCCGTAGCGCGGTCGCACAGCACATGGGAACCGAAAATTCCATCGATGACATGTGCTTGGTCACGGTGGGACGCAGCGAGTGAAGACGCCGCGATTGAAGGCTTAACGATTGAAGGCTTAACGGGTATATGAAGTTCTGGACTCGTTGCCTCGTCCACTACCCTGCCCTCGGTCGTTTATCGGGGCAGAGACTTCAGCACTTCGTAGACCGTTTTCATCTCGCCGGCGCTGTTTTCTAATCCAGCATGTGGGTAACGATCGTCATCCGAATCCAGCCATTGGCTCCAGATCAAACCGTGAACCGCAGGCCGCGCCACCAACATCGGCAGGATGGTGCGTAAATATTCGATACGCTGTTGATCATTCTCATGATCAAAAACGTTGACATGTTTCTCGTCGATCGTCTCACCACCGGCGGGAGTTGCTTCGCCAGCGGTCGTTGACCACGTGGGGGCTCGCAGGATAATCACCAGCGGCATTCCCAATTGAGTCCACACGTCCAGCATATCAATCCATTGGAGCGGATCCCTCATAACACTGCCGCCAGGCCAGTAGCCAAGATTCACTTCAACGCCCAAAAACGAAATTTGGGAACCCTGGCGTAGCAGCGAGTCTGCGATCTGCAGCGGATGAGAACCCCCCACCGCAGACGCCAATCGTTCTGCCCAAGGGAAATCGAAACTCACCAACGTCGGCACTTCGTGGTTGGCCTCTTCGACGACCTGCAGAATCTGGGTCGTGATTTCAAGCTGTTGAGGATAGCTGAGGTGGCGATGGCCCATGCCGTTGAGCCCGCTGACCGCATGGATCAGAGAAACCGATGGCGACAGCTGATTCAAGTGTTCGCGCGTCTTGGACAAAATGTGGTTGCGGCGGACTTGGAAGTCCTCCATCTGCGTCAATTCTTCACTAAGCCCATGGGAACTGGTGTCCAAGAAAGGGCCATCGATGACGCGCTTAGGCAGAAGTTTCTGTTGGGTGCCGTCAAGCATCTCGGGTCTGACGCGAATTAAATCGAATCCGTCTTTGCCCAACCCAACTTCGATCGGCTGATCATCACTGACGGTATTGGCCAACCAGAAAGGATGCATGTCCGCGTTGCCCTGACGGAACTTGGTGACTTCACTACCGAATTGTTTCGCCAATTCGAAAATCGCGTCCATCGCCGTCTCGACGGCCAGTTGAGCGATTTCGTCCTGTTCCTGATCGTCGTCGGTGGTGATGGCGTGGCTGAGCAGGGTTGTGGCATGGGCAGTTCCCTCATGAATCGAATCTGCGATTTCAAGCCCACCTTCTTGCCAAATCGACAATTGGTTTCGCAACCGATTCAACGTCCCCCGAGCCAACTCCAGCAGCAACGAATACGATGCTGCGCGTTCGGGCAGTGTGCCGGTCGCGATCAGCAGTTCACCGTACTTTGGGAATAAATAGGGGACAAACGTTTTGCCCGATTCGTTCCGGTTTCGGGAAACGGATAACATCGAATCCTTAACCGATATTTTACAAGGCCAAGGAATTCCATCTAAACCTACGGTGTGGATGGCGGCGGATTGCCTGCGATCGAGCGACCATCGTTGGGGTAGCCGAAACTTAAACTCACCCATGTAGGTTCAATCAGTCTTGGAAGATAAATTTGTAGAAGGCCTGCCTTTTTAAAGCGGCAGACTCAGGCCCTATAGCGTCAGGATTTTCGCCGGGTTGTCAATACTCGTTAACCGTTGCTCGTATTCTCGAACGTGCGTGCTGGTCTTCTGTTGGCCTACCGTTTTTGCCGCCAATTGTTATATTCCCAACAATCAAATTCCAAATCCACCACATGAGGGGACAGCGCAGTGGCGACATTGGTAAGACAGGGGAAAGTGCGAGACGTGTACGACATTGGCGACGCCTATTTGATGGTGGCCAGCGATCGTATCAGCGCCTTTGATTGGGTGATCCCGACTTTGATTCCCGACAAAGGCCGCGTATTGACGCAAATCAGCAAATTTTGGTTTGAGCATTTTGATGTTCCCAACCACCTGATTTCCACCGATCTTGCCTCCATCGAACTGCCGGAGGGGCTCAATGTCCAAGACCTCGAAGGCCGGTCGATGATCGTGAAGAAATGCGAAGTCGTTCCGATCGAATGCGTTGTGCGCGGCTATCTGGTCGGTTCGGGTTGGAAAGACTATCAAAACTCAGGAGCGGTCTGTGGTATCGCTCTGGAGCAGGGGCTGAAGAATTGCGCGAAATTTCCTGAAGCACTTTTTACTCCCGCGACCAAAGAGGATTCAGGGCACGACCAAAATATTTCGTTCGAACGAATGGTCGAAGTGGTGGGGGCTGACGTAGCCAATGAGTTGAAAGAGAAAAGTATCCGCGTCTACCAAAACGCACGAGACTACGCGGCCACTAAGGGCATTATTTTGGCCGACACGAAATTTGAATGGGGCATGCACGACGGGCAATTGATTCTGATTGACGAAGTGCTGACGCCCGATAGTTCCCGTTTCTGGCCGGCCGATCAATATGTCGAAGGCCAAGACCAACCTTCCTTCGACAAACAGTTCGTGCGCGAGCACCTGATGGCGACGACGTGGGACAAAAACAGTCAACCGCCGGAACTGCCAGTCGAAGTAATCGAAAAGACGCGCTCCAAATATATCGAAGCCTACGAACGATTAACGGGTTCAACCTTCGCTTGGAAGTAGGAATG
>CAKZVF010000154.1 GCA_937921995.1 uncultured Pirellulaceae bacterium | reverse complement strand
GTCTTTGAGGATCTCGTCGATCGTGCCTCGCAAGTGCGCGCTTTTGTCTTTGGCGACTTCGACTTTTGAGGGAGCGTTTTTATCTTTGGCCATGATGGATTATTTTTGGGGATTAGTTTTGTGTGATAAATTTCGGATTTTAAATTTTGGATTTCGAAATTGAAAATCGGAAATTCGAAATCAACAATTTATGAGTAATATTGAGGTCCACAGATCAGATGTTGAAGTGAAGACCGCACTCATCTTTGTTCTTGCCAGCCCAGCGCCCGTCACGCACGTCGGAATCTGGCGATGAACCAGGAACCGATTTGGTGCAGTGGTAGCAGCTGACGCTGGGGTAGTTCTGTAGGTGCAGTTGGTTAAACGGCACATCGTTTTCTTGAATGTACTGCCAAACGTCTTTGCGGTCCCAAGCCGCGAACGGGCAGAACTTCATGATTTGATATCGCCAGTCCCAGCTTAAAACCTCGGTGTTGGCTCGTGATTTGGTTTGTGACCTTCGCAGCGCGGTGACCCACACGTCGAAATTGACGACGTTCTGCTTCATCGGAACGACTTTACGGATGTGGCAGCAGAGGTTGGGGTTGTTCTTCCAAAGTTCGGGACCGTAACTTTGAGCCTGTTGTTTAACCGAAACGTCGGTCTCCCAAGCAACGAAGTTTAGCCCTTGGTAGCGCTCGGTTAGTTTCTTTCGCAGTTGATGCGTCTCAGGAAAGAAGAAAGCGGTGTCGATGTAGGCCACCGTGACCGGTTTGAGTCCGTTGGCTTCAATGGCTTTGTTGCACATGTCAATCAGTGCACAGCCTTCCATGCCGAAGGAAGACGTGATGACCATTTTTCGGTCGGCGAACTTTTTAAGTCCCCACTCAACAAGATCCTGCGGCGTGCTGTTCTCGGAAATCAGCAACGGATCAACCGGTGGTTTCTGTGACGCGGCCGCTGGTGCGATATCGGATTCAAAGACATCGGCGTCTTGGGTGTCCAATTGGTACAGCGGCGTTGCGACCGGCGTGTCGCCAACGAGCGCTGCATCGACGTTGTCGATTACTTTTTTCCCGATGGCTTTAGAGGGGTCGTTCATGTTTGAGTTCAATTTGCGTTGTTTGGCAAAAGGACAATCGGTTTGCCGTGATGTTGTTCAATAAAAAAACCGTAGGGGCCTCCCACGGTCGCATGCCATTTTGATTGCAAATTGGAGGAACGAGCCCGAGGCACCGCGCTGTTAGGCGTTTGGGCAACAGTACATAAATCCAGCGGCTGGGGCGATTGGTATTATTTTGAGGGCAGCTTAATTTGGTAAACCGGCATTGGGAAACGCCCATTTTTATCGTAATTCGCATTTCGTCAAGCGATATGTGGCCGGTTGACGCGGTAACGTGAATCTCATTTTCTCAGGACAACCCATGTTGGCCTCAGGTTCTGTTCTATTTTGAGACGCTCGGTCCTGATTTGAGACGAAGTTGGTCTCCAGAGGACGCAATGTCACCCTCGTTCGAATGGCATCGGAAAGCCATTTTTTGTGTTTTTATCGCGAAAGAGCCCGGTTATCGCTCAGAATCGCGTGCTTGGCATAAGCAAATTCCATGGGCCGCGGTCCTTTTGGCACGGCTTCTGCAGCTGGTGGTTCGTTAGCGGGTGGGGGTACTCATTTCTTGATCTCCCAAAAGCATTGCTCTCCTTCGCCTGCTGTTTTTATTCCTTTTCATACCTACCCACCTTTGATTTCACTCCTTTTGTTTGGTTTCCCACCGAGATAAAAGCTCCTCTGAGAGCTTTCCCACCTATTCTCATCCCACCTTTCTTTTCTCGAAGCCACACGCGATTAGGCCAGCCGAATTCGGCTGGCTTTTTTCGTAGCAATTTTTCGTGTCAATCAACCGAGCAGGGGAGATCATCAAAAGCAGGTCAGGACTTCTGCCGGCCATTGTAGATCTCGGCACCTGAGTCGGCGAAAGCCTTGAGTACTTTACAGGCTTCCTCGGCCAGCACGTTCTCAATGACCTCGATGCCGCGGCGTTGATATTCGGATTGCCAATTCGGATGGACGGGGCCTTCATCAAAGCCCGTTAGCGATTCGACTTGATGACCCGAGGCACCGATGACAACGCTGCGAACGCCCGACCAAGGAATCGAACCATAACACATCGCGCAGGGTTGAGCGTTGATGACTAATTGGTAATCGGGCATGCCTTCTCCGCCCAAATCAAACGTGTTCAAGATCTTTTGCCCCATCATCAGCGTCACAATTTCGGCATGGGCGGAAGAATTGTTCAGCGGAATAACGCGGTTGACGCCAATGATGATCGGTTTGCCAGTCGCCTTTTCAAACAGCCCCGCCGCAAACGGGCCACCGGTTTCATGTTCAATGTTCATCCGTGAAAACTCAATCACGCGCTTCATGCGGTCTTCGATCGACGCAATCGCGGCCGGTAGCTTTTTGTTTTCTTCTATCGCCCAATCGGGTAAGTCGATGATGGCATGCATGCGAAGGCTTTGTTTTAAGCGTGGCGAATTTCAACAGGAAAACGGAGTAGGTTTTTATTTTAACCGCAGACGGCAAACGATTATACGTTGGTTTAAGGGACTGTCGGCTAAAACACGG
>CAKZVF010000153.1 GCA_937921995.1 uncultured Pirellulaceae bacterium | reverse complement strand
CTCACGAGTTAGTCCCATGTTTTTATATATTATGATCGGTGCCATTGCCGTCGGATGCGCTGGCAGCCTCTATGCCGCGGCGATCCTGTTAGGATTTGGTAACGACAACGAACAAATCGAAGACCGTCTTGCCTCGCTGACGAAAAACGGCGGCCGTGGTGTCGCCGGTGGCGGCAAAGTGACTTCAGCCGAGATCAACTCGCTGCTACGCGAAGAAGCAACCGGAGCCGTCGACGAGTACCTGAAGAAACTTCAGCTGGGAAAGTTTATCTCCCAAGCCGGGCTTAGCTGGAGTGTATCTAAATTTGTAACGATGTCCATTGTTTCGGGCACCGTTGCGGCCGCCGCGTGCATCTTCCTTTTGCCCGGAACATTTAAGCTCGGGGCATTGCCGGCAGGTTTGATGTTTGGAGCGCTTCCTTTCGTCTACGTTTGGTTCATGCGTAAGAGGCGACTCGGAAAATTTGGCAATCAACTCCCCCAAGCGATGGATTTGATGTCTCAAGCGATGCGTGCCGGACAAAGTTTGCCCGCGGGTATTCAGCTGGTTGGCGAGCAAATGGAGGCTCCGCTGGGGCCTGAGTTCCAGCGCTCTTTCGAAGAACAAAACTTGGGCGTTAGCCTGACCGACACATTGCAAGACATGGCTGAACGCATCCCGAACCTCGACTTGAGGTTCCTCGTGACGGCGGTTGTGCTGCAACGCCAGACCGGTGGTGACCTTGCGGAAATCTTGGACAAAATCGGACACCTGTGCCGCGAGCGGATGCAGATCAAAGGTCAGATCCAAGCGCTAACGGGTGAAGGCCGCATCTCCGGAGTCGTGCTGTTGGCATTACCTCCGGTGCTCTTTGGAGTGATGCTTAAGCTTAACTACGATTACACCATGTTGTTGTTCAACGAACCGATGGGGAATCAGATGCTGGCAGGTGCCATCTTCATGCAGATCATCGGTGCACTATGGATCAACAAAATCATTACGATCAAGGTATAAGGCCAAGGTAGATAACGTGAACAGCATAACATTCATTCTAGAGACGGATTTAAGCATCATCGTACTGGGCGTCGCAGTCTTCGGTTGTGTCGCGGCAGCAGCATGGTGGTTCGCCGACAGTTTCTTCGATAACGAGACGCGTTCTGAGACGCGATTGGACGAGCTACGTAACCGTCGAAACGGTGGTAGCGCTGCCGATAAACAGGGAGGCGCGAAGGCCGGGATCGCAAAGCTGTTGGAATCGGCCAGCCCTGCCGTTTCGGATGCGCTCAAGCCCAAGAACGAAAAGGAGGCCAATAAGCTCAAAGAGAAGCTTGATTCGGCCGGATTTCGTCTCGATGCTGCCCCCGCCTATTTCACCACCGTCAAATTTTTCAGCGCGATTGCCGGTTTGTTCCTTGGCGGACTGGGTTCGGTGCTGGTCTACGGTCTCACAACCAAAGCGCTGATCGGACTGATCGTCTTCGGTGGTATCTTTTACATGCTGCCCGAATTCATCGTCGGTTTCATCGCATCTTCTCGAAAGAACAAGATCTTCTTGGGACTGCCTGATGCGTTGGACTTGATGGTCGTCTGTGTCGAAGCCGGTTTAGGACTGGACCAAGCGATGCGTCGCGTTTCTGACGAATTGTTTAAGTCTCACCCTGTTATCGCACATGAGTTCAAACTTTGTAATCAACAATTGCAGATGGGTTCAACGCGCGAAACCGTTCTGACGGAACTCGGTTCGCGGAACGGAGTCGCTGACCTCAAGACCCTGTCATCGGTCATGATTCAAGTTGACCGCTTTGGTACCAGCGTTGGTAAAGCGCTGAGAACACAAAGCGACGCGATGCGAGTTCGTCGTCGTCAGATCGCCGAAGAGAAAGCCGCTAAGACGGCCGTTAAGTTGATCTTCCCACTGGTGTTGTTCATCTTTCCTGGAATCTTCGTGGTCTTGGTTGGACCGGCGGCGATTCGAATGGTCGAAGAACTTGGCAAGATGCGAGGCGAGTGAGCCAAGCTAGGTCAAGCTAAGCTGAGTCAAGCGAAGTGAAAACGAAATAAGTACTAAGCCGCTTTTGTAAGCGGCTTTTTCTTTTCAACTTCCGGTGGTTGAGATTCCATCTGAATGACGTCAGCCCCTTCGTGTTCGTCTTCAGATTTCCGCTGAGCACTCAGGTCTTCGATCACATCTAGAATCCGAGCCTCCAACAAATCCAATTCCGCGATAACTTCATCTTGGCGGGTCAGCAGGGACGTAACGATCCCCAACTCTTCTGATTGACCAATGGGAGTGGAGTCGTTTGACATGGACTATTGCTTACTAACTTTATTGGAAATACGAATCCGGTTCGCTGATCAGCTGCGGTAGTGGACGAGGCCACGAGTCCGACGTCTGCATTAAACGATGCAAAGGGAATTGCAGCTGCCGGATTCGTTGCCTCATCCACTACCGAAACCAACTTTTATCCGGCACGCTGCCCAGCGCGGCGAAAGGGCAATGGCCGGAATCTCATAGGGTGTAACATCGGCGTGCGGGGGGCTTTTCTGACTTCCATGACACCGGCAACCGACCTAGGCCAAACAGCTAAAATGGGATGGTTAGGCTGAAGTTGATCTCACAATCAGTCCATCTGCCGTGAATTTGGCCGTTTATTCCGGTCGCGATCGGTTTTCACTTTCAGCTATGGACAAAAAGCCGATAAATAGGGTAGAATCAGCGATTCAAAATTTTAATTGCGTGGGCGTTGGGTCTTAGGCAGGATTTTCAAAATTCGGGCCTGCGTTCGGTGTTCGCAAATTCGTCCCTTTTTTTCCAACATAGAAAGGTAGACATGCACAAAACATTACACTTGGAGACAAAATGGTAAAGCTGTTGGTACGCGAGAAGGAATCTATTCAGGAGGCTGTTCGCAGATTCCGTAAGCTGGTCGAACGCAGTGGCATCAAGAAGGAAATGCGCCGACGAGAATACTACGAAAAACCAAGCGAAACCAATCGCCGCGCACGTCTTCGCGCCGAGCGTCGATCGAAGCGCAATCGCATGTTGGCCAAGCGATAAAGCTGGCTCGTTCATCGGTAACGCATTTTGCGACCGGGCAACAGCTGAGCAACCGTTACAATCGGTACAGGGCATCCATCTCTAGGATGCCTTTTTTCGTGCGCCGATCGGATAAGAGAATTTTGAAAGTTGAACTTCGGTGAAAACCAGAAATCGGCAGTACCCAAAGTGCTTGGCCAAGGAAATCTCAGGGCCTCGTCAGATCGCCATAATCCGCAATAATTGCCGAGGAAATGGAGTTTTGGAAGCTTGAACAACGGCGGGGGCTGGACTAATGTAGGACTGCCCGAATCCCACCGAATTGCGCTCTATGAAGTCACATCAAACCATCGCATTTGCAGGTCTCATCCTCTGCAGCCTTCTCGCGGTGATGCTGTCGAGCACTCTGATGGCGACGCTGCAAAATCAGCCCATCACCGCCGGCAGCAAACGGGCGATTTCTGATGTTGTCTTTGCTCCCGAAGGTTCGCGCGGTGAAGACTTCTTTGCCCCCGAGCTACCTCCGCTGATTTTGTCACCCGACGCGGCCCCGCTGAACAACACGCCGCAAAAATCTGGTGACGATTCGCCGGTTCTCAGCGTTCAAGATCGAACCGGTATCGTCAGCAATCCCACGACCAGTTTCTTTCGCCCATTGGATCCGCAATTCGGTTCTCAATCCCGCGGCCAATTCGAACCCGGTGGCACCAGCGGTCAAGCCGGGCAAAGCGGCTTTGGGAATCAGCCCGACGTACGTCGGTCAAACGATGTTCCCCCTGTTTGGATCAATCCGCCGCAAACCGGCAACGCAGGGCCTGGGAGCCAAAGAAATCAGACAGGTTTTTCCAACGCTCAGGATCGCAGCTTCGAAACAGAGAGCGGATCTTTTGAGGCTTCCAGCGGTGCCGCTTCTGGATCGCGCGGGCAAGACTACTACGATCGCGATCGCGTCGATTCTTTCGCCCCACCGGGCAGCTCAAACGATCAAACCGCAGCCCCGCGCGGAAATCAATTCGGCGAAGGTTTCGAGGACATCGACCCAGAAATGTTGCGATCAGAATCTGCCTACGGAGCCAGCAGCAATGGGCAGCAGAACGGGCGGACCAGAGGTTCAACCGATCCATCCACGATTCGCAATTTGCCCACGGGGCAATCGTCGCCGATCATCAACAGCCCCTCAATTCCGGGATCTTCAGTCGGCGGCGGCACTTTCTTTCCATCGTTACCTTCGACGGCGATTGGATTTGGATCTGGTGGCATCGGATTGGGTGGATTGGGATCGGTCCATCCGGGCACTTGCGGTTGCGACCGGTGCTCGGCAATGACCGGTCAAACTTGTACCACTTGTTGCCAGCCCCTGTGCGTCACCAAAACGATTCTCGTCCCCGAGCTGTTTACGATCTATCGCACGGTCAACGAAACCCACTACCGTCCGGAAATCAAAGAAGTCCCCTACTTCCGCGAAGAAACGGTGACGCATCGCGTCCCTGTGATTGAGAAGTTCCCAGTCATTGTAAAAGAACCGCGCATTCGCAACTTCAAAACCTACCGCAAAGAAGAATACCAAGTGCCGCGCGAGGTCAGCTACACCGTGATGGTGCCCAAGCCCAAAACACGGCAGGTGCCATCGGAGCGCGTTGAAACGTACGAGGTTCCCGAAGAGGAACAGTACACCGTGATGGTGCGTAAGGAGAAGCAAGTCCGAAAGACGAAATACAAAATCGTCAAGGATAAAGAACCGGTCTTTAAAGAGTACGTGGTGATGGTGCCGCAACAACGCAAACGTATCATGATCGACTATGAGACACACAAAAGAGAGTTCATCCGCAAGGTTCCGTACCCGGTGATGGAAGAGCGTGAACTCGAGCGGAAGGTGGTGCGCTACCGCAACGTTATCAAAGAAGTGAAGGTTCAGGAAGATTATTTCGAATACGTAACGCGCGAAGGGACTTGGAAATCTCCGCGCGTCAAAATGAAAAAATCTTTTATTCCCGAGAAAGAAGAATTCCTGAAGTACCGCGAAGTCGACAAAACTGCCGAAGAAACCATTGTCATCCAGGAACGAAAAAAGGATGAAATCGAACAGACGTATACCGTGACAGTTCCCTACAAACAGGAAATCGAAGAAGTCTACTGGGAAAACGAATCCTACGAAGAGATGGTCAACCGGCCATCGATAACAAAGACCCTCAAGTCGCGCGACGTCGTGAAGCCTTATCGCGTGAAGATTCCTTACGTGGAACATGTTCCGCAGATGTACTCGATCAACATTCCTTATGAAGCTAAGTCGGCCAAGTATCGTGTCATACCGCATCAGATCCCGGTCACGAAATATCAAACGGTGAAACGGGACATGGGCCGCTGGGTGACAGATACCGTTTCGGTGGACACGTTTGAGGAAGGCCATGATCGTTGTGGCTGCCCCACCTGTTGCCCTCAGGCGCGTACTATCAAGCAAACACGCTGGGTGCCCAATGTGGTGACTCAGTCCCTGCCTTACACGACTTTTAAAACAGTCAAGAAACGCATCCCTTACGAAGTGCCTGAAATCAAGTACCGTCGTGAGCCTCGCCAACGCATGATTCCGGTAACAAAATACCGAACCGAGGTGCGTGAACGGGTCGAAAAGGTCTATACCTACGAAACGTCAACCAAACCGGCCAGCTTTCCGGTAACCAAGTTCCGTATGGTGCGCAAAGTGCGTCCTAAAACAGTCACCGTTTATCGGGAAGAAACGCGGACCAGAAAAATCCCAGTTAACCGGTACGAAAACAAAGAGGAAGCAAGGATCATCCCTTACAAGGTAAAACAGGTCCTACCCGACGTACGGGAAATCCCACTGCCCACCTATATCGAGGAGCGCGTGGAGGTTGATGAACCCTATACTTTTAAACAACCGGTGCGCAAAACGCGTACGATCGTCAACAAAATAACCGTCCGCGAGCCGTATGAGGACATCGAAAAGTTCACCGTACCGGTACCGCAAATCCGTTACAAAGAAGTCGCCGAAGTCGAAGAATACGATATCGAAGTGCCTCGAGAGGTTACCTACACCGTTGAGGTTCCTGAGGTACGCGTCAAGAAAGAGTTCATCGAAGTGGAACGCAAAGTCCCTTACGTGGAGACTTCGACCGTGGTCGAAATGGTGCCCGAGGTGAAGACGCGGCGCGTTTACAAATCGCGTGAACGAACTGTGACCGACATCCGCACCGAAACGTACATGACCTCTGAACCGGAAGTGGTTACCAAAACCGTCTACGATACGAAGTATCGCGATGTGCCCGTGTTTCAGTCGGAACTGTACTGGGAAGACGTAACCAAAATTCTCAAGCGCACGGTGTTCAAAGAAGTTACGCGCAAGGTCAAGCGTCCGGCGATGAAGAAGTACAAGGTCAATGTGCCTTACCTGGTTCGAGTGCGCGTCCCCAAACAGGTGACACGCATGGTGCCTCGCCAGATCACGGTTCCCATCGAAGTCTGCTGTGAAGAATGTTGCACCGAGTTTACAGACCTCACCGATGCCTGCGGCAGCTACGTCCAATACGGTATCCGCAGCGTTAAAAGCTGGGTCAACGGATTGTGGTAAAGCCCTCCGGTAGTTTGGGCTCTTAGCTTTAGTGCTGAAAGCACGGCAGGAAATAGCCATGGACGCAAGTCCATGGATCAGCACGAATAGTGACCTCAAGTGCTGAAAGCACAGCATGGTTTTGGTATCTAGATTCCTGTCGTCCTTTCAGGACTAACAGAGCCAATGATGAATCTTCCCCCGGACTTGCGTCCGGGGCTATTACTTGCCATCGCTTCGCGATTAACAGATCGCGATTCCGCCCTTACGCGTTCGGGTTGGGATTCAGGATGCTGACGTTCGGTTCTTATGCTCGTATTCGTCGATGTTGGAGGTGTCTAATTTCTCCCGGAATCCATCAGCGGCGACGACAACGATCTCCCCGTGCAGCGCCGATTGTTTGGCGTTCACATTGTGATAGCGCGACAGCTCGAGGATCGCCAAAAACACACCCACCATCGCTGATTTATGCATCGCCGGTTCGAATAGATCTGAAAACGAGACCTGTCCTTTTTTTACGATGCGCGAATGAATGCGCTGCATGTAGACATGGATGGGCGTATCGTCATAGAAGATGTTGGCTTCGGTGGCTGGACGATTATTTCTCAGCACCCTTCCAAACGCACTTACCAGATCCCACAGTTCGATCTCGTGGATTGGCTGATCGGCGGGGTCCACCTTACCCGGGGGAGCGTCATTGGCAACGCGCGCGAAACGACGTTTCCACGAAACGTGTCGCTCTTCCAACATCTCCTTGGCGTCTTGGAACCGCTTGAACAACAACAGCCGCTGAACCAAATTCTCACGCGGATCGGCGCGGTACGCGGATTCCTCTTCGGGTTCATGTTCGTTGCGTGGCAGAATCGCCCGGGCCTTTATCTCGACCAGTTGGCTGGCGACGTCGATGAAATCACCGACCAAGTTGATCGAAATCGCCTGCAAGACTTCGATATGTTGGAGATACTTCTCCGTAAGTTCCGCCAGCGCGATCTCGGTGACCTGAACTTCGTGACGCTTGACCAAGTGCAATAACAGATCGATCGGACCGCGAAATATATCTGTGTCGACTTGATAGGCCAAAAGAAATCCTGATGTCTATGAGTTGATGTTTAAGAGTTGACGTCTATGGGTGTTAGGCGGCGCGACCAAAACAGAGGCTTAAGATCTGCTCAAAGTCTCATCATAGTGACACAACCTCTCAGAGGAAATGCAGAGTTTGCCTTTGGAAAAACGCGCGTCGACAACTGCTGCTCGCACGACAAATTTCCAGTGACTCTCTTTTCACCAGTTGTTTTCCTCAAAACGGTTATACAGGTTGTTTTTTAAGCGTCGGCGCGCTTTTGCAAAGACCAAAAAAGTCGGTAGTTTCTTCGGCACCAAGCCGAACAGATTGCCGATAGCTTACATATCAGCCAAACCGCCTTTCTTACCTACTTCGACACGACGACCTGACCCGTGGAGTTTGCTTTCCTGATTGGAGAGTGTTCACCACGACCGCGTTTGGCACTTCTATTACATAAAAGGAGATTTGCTGAGGATGCAACAGGATCCAAATCAAGTCAACACAATTAATAAACTACGTCTCTTTGTCACTCAAACCCTCTGCCACCATAACGATTTTGAAGAAGGAATTTTCCAAGTCACCGAACGAATCCTGACACGCGGGCAGCATCCTTGCGGCATCTTCTTTTGCCTCCATGGACCACGCAGCGTGAAACTCACTGCCGTTTGGGAAACTGAAAACAACTCAATTTTGTTCTATGGGTCAACGGGCGAACGATTCCAAAAGACATCGTTGCCAAAAACGTTGCAAATTGACCGTAGCTAACCCCCACCAACAACAACAAGCTGCAGGCTCGACACCGTTTCGAGCCACAAGCACATAAAGGATATTGCCATGCTGGTTCTTTCTAGGAAAGAAAGCGAAAAGATCATGCTAGGAGATTCGATTGTTCTGACAATCGTGCGTGTTTCAGGAGACCGAGTCAGGTTGGGAATTGAGGCCCCATCTGACATGCTGATTTTACGAAAAGAGTTAGACCAAGCGGGGGATTTACCTACGACTGCGATGCCTTCGGGAGAATTACCTGCCGCGATTGCCCCGCCAACCGCCGCTTAACCGATCAGGATTTCGGCAACGAACTGATTTTGCCCTTTTACTTTGTGGAATTATTACGTGCTAACTATTTTACTGTGTACTTTCGTTTTCGGAGTCTTTCGAACTGCAAAGAAAGCAGGCACATTTTCTTCGCTGGGCTAACTCGCGGCGATCGATCGGTTAAAATTTAGCATGGCTTCATTTCAAACCCGGTTCGAACATCAGCAAACGCGCGAAGCCGTTTCCCAAAAGTTGCGCAAATTTTCCGAGATCATCACAAGAGATTTGCCAACGGGCGTCTCCGATGTCAGCGAAAGTTGGAACGACGATGGGTCGATGAATTTCGAATTCAAAGCGATGGGGATGCCGTTGGCGGGGACGATGATCGTCGGCGCAGATCACGTCTTGGTAGAGGGTAAAATGCCCTTCGCCGCCCTGCCCTTCCGCGGAGCGATCGAAAGTCAGATTCGCGAGAAATTTGAGATCGCACTCGGCGGAGATTAGGTTGAAGGGCTGATTCCTACCGGCCCTTCAAAGTTGGTGCTTTGAACCAATGGGCCATCCCCCACTCGGGCCGTTGGCCGGTAGGAACCTGCCCTTCATCGTATATTGCGCAGACTTAGATGTTATATCGCCTTACGATCGAGGGCCTTGTTATTGGGCCGCGCCAAATTACTGATCAACCCGATCTTCTCAAGAAACGCCAGGGAAAGGTAAGTCACGTCGACCTCCCACCACCGGTGACCGTGCTGCGCCGATCGCGGGTCGGCGTGGTGATTGTTGTGCCATCCCTCGCCGTTGGTCAGCAACGCAAATATCCAATTGTTACGACTGTCTTCACGAGTCTCGTAATTCCGGTACCCCCACATGTGGGCGGCGCTGTTGATCGCCCAAGTCACATGCCACGTGTAGACCGTCCGCATAATGACGCCCCAAAAGAAAAACTGGGCCGTGATTTGAACAACGCCGGCGGTCGACGATGCAAACATTAATCCGGCAATCACACCGGCGATGGTGAAAGGAATGGTGTGCACCGCATAGACCAGCACCCAATTGATTCCCTTCTGCAACCACATGTAGTACTTGTCCTGCATTAGATCGCGACAATAACGATCATACGCCGAGATCTTACTAAGCGCCCGGTTTTCGATAAACATCCAACCCATGTGAGACCAGAATGCACTGACACGGGGCGTGTGTGGATCGGGTTGGTGATCGGAATGCTGATGATGAATGCGGTGAACCAACACCCACCGAGCCGGTGAATCTTGTAGACTGCAAACGCCCAACGTCGCAAGCGTATACTCAAACCATTTTGGACAATCAAATCCGCGATGCGTCAGCAAACGGTGGTAGCCGGCTCCGATTCCCATCGAAGTGAAGATGTAGTTCCCGATCGGAAGAAATAGCACGCCCCACCAAGAGAAAAAATACGACGTAAACATCAGCGGTATCAGCAGATGAAACGCCACCACAGGGATGACGTATTCCCAAATGATTCTGCTTTTCTCATCGACCATCTCCGGTCGCGGCACGCGCGCCGCTCTTGTGTCGGCGGAATCGGCATGGGCGTGAAGATCCTTCGCCTGCTGATCACGTTGCTCGTTTTGGCCGTGAGCAACCTTAGTGTTTTCGGATTCGGAGCCTGGGGCATCTTGTTTAACGTCGGTCGCCATGGTGTTTTCTGTCAATTTAAAGTTTTTTCCGCTCCACCGACCTGCGAGCCAGTGAAACCTTTGCTCATGTCCCAGTTTAATGTTAGCCGGTGAACCTTCAAACGGCAAAACAGCCCCTACCTGTTCGCAATTTTGTCGCGATGCTGACACATTGCGGTGCAGAAATGAGCTCCGTAAATGTGGTTTAAAGTAACCAAGGCGGGCGATACCGCAACGTTTCCCGCTAACAATCGTTTAATTCATGGTCCAACCCAACCTTTGCCCGTGTTTTCAACCGGCGAGTAAGAAAAAAGGCAACAGCGGCGACTAAGTAATTGTAACGGCACGATTATTGCTCCCTGTCTCCTGTCAAACTACCTACGGCGATTTTAGAATCAGTCTCAGATTAAAACTTCTTACAGAAAAGCTTGATCATGAATACCAAATCAACTTTTACGTTTTGCATGTTAGCCATCGCTTTGGTCATCGGAGTCGTCTCAGCCCAAGGGCTTGGCTCAAATGCACAAGCAAAACCAGTCCAAGACGGGGCCGACGTCGAGGCCACTTCATCGTCAGATGCGGCGGCTGATTCCACCCCACAAACCGAGGAGAAGAAATTGGAAACCGCGACCTTTGGAGCCGGATGTTTTTGGTGCGTTGAAGCCGTTTTTCAAAAACTTAACGGCGTTGAGTCCGTGGAATCAGGTTACATGGGCGGCCATACGCTCAACCCGACCTACAAACAGATCTGCACCGGGACGACGGGGCACGCTGAGGTTATCCAAATCCAATTTGATCCGGCGGTGATCTCGTTCAAGGAACTGTTGGAAGTATTTTGGAAGACCCACGATCCCACGACGCTTAACCGGCAAGGCAACGACGTCGGCACGCAATATCGATCGGCCGTGTTCTACAACAACGACACGCAAAAAGAATTGGCTGAGAAGTACAAGGCGAAGCTGAATGAATCGGGTGCGTTTCGGGCTCCAATCGTCACCGAAGTAACCGCCGCGACAAAATACTATCCCGCTGAAAAATATCACCAGAACTACTGGAACACGCAGGGCAAAAGCAACGGATATTGCCAAGCCGTGATTCCGCCGAAGCTGAAGAAGCTGAAGGCCGCGTTTGCGGATAAGTTGAAGGAGTAGTCTCAGGCGGAGCTTCGACCTCCCGCACTACAAAATGAAACGGCTCAGGTCTTCATCTTCGGCAATGTCGCCCAGACGTTGTTGAACATAAGCCGCATTAACGACCACCCTGCCCTGCCCCATGTCCGGCGCTTCGAAGCTCAGTTCTTCCAGCAAACGCTCGAGCATCGTATAAAGCCGCCGAGCCCCGATGTTCATCGTCGTTTCGTTGACCCGACAAGCAACATCGGCCAGCGCCTCGATTCCGTCATCGGCAAACTCAAGCTCGATCCCTTCGGTGGCAAGTAGCTGACTGTATTGGCGCGTCAAACTATTGGTCGGTTCGGTCAGAATGCGAACGAAATCGTTTTGCGTCAAATCGTTCAGCTCGACGCGGATAGGAAACCGCCCTTGTAGTTCGGGCATTAATTCACTGGGCTGGTTTTTATGAAACGCTCCGGCGGCGACGAACAGGATGTGGTCGGTCTTGATATAACCATGCTTCGTTTTGACCGACGTGCCCTCAACGATCGGCAGTAAATCGCGCTGAACACCCTGCCGCGAAACGTCGGCGGACTTGCCTTCGGTGGCGACGACCTTGTCAATTTCGTCAAGAAAAATGATGCCGTAGTTCTCAGCCACCTCGATCGCTTGTTCGTCAATCTTTTCATCGTTCAAAAGACCGTCGGCTTGCTGATCGAAAATAATTTGGCGGGCCCGTTCGACGGAGACTTCCCGTTTGACTTTATTGGTGGGCATGATTTTGTCCATCATGCCTTGGAAATCGACGTCCATCTGTTCAAGGTTCATCCCGCCCATCATGATCGGCGATGACTTTTGATCGATGACGATTTCAACAGTCCGGTCTTCCAGTTTTCCATCATCCAACATCTTGCCCATTTTTTCGCGCGTCCGCTGATACGAGTCTTCAGATTCGACGCTTGATTTCTCAGCGTCGCTGGCGTCCTCAGCATCAACATCGTCGGCAAGGGGATGAGTGGGAAAGCTGACCGCGGGTTTCGGGCAGAGCAAATCCAGCAATTTTTCGCGCGTGTTCTGGCTGGCTTGGTCTTTGACCTTCTCTTTTTCAATTTTGCGTACCAGCGTGATCGCGTTGTCCAGCAGTTCGCGCACCATGGATTCTACATCACGCCCGTAATAGCCAACTTCGGTGTACTTGGTCGCTTCGACTTTGATGAAGGGTGCGTTGGTCAGTTTTGCCAGTCGCCGCGCGATTTCAGTTTTGCCAACACCCGTGGAGCCGATCATCATGATGTTCTTGGGCGAAACTTCGGCTCGCATCTCTTCGGACAACTGCTGGCGACGCCAGCGGTTTCTGATGGCGATCGCAACAGCACGTTTTGCGTCGCCCTGCCCTACGATATATTGATCCAAC
>CAKZVF010000152.1 GCA_937921995.1 uncultured Pirellulaceae bacterium | reverse complement strand
TTGGCCATGGGGAACTTTCGCTTTGCTGAGGTCAGGGGAAACCGTTCTCTGTGATGTGTAAAGTCAACGCTTGGTCGCTAACGTTGAAAAAATACAGCGCCTGGAGAAGATGTCGTGACAAAATGGAAAGAACCGGTCAGTTAATGGCCTCCGGTTAGATAAAAGGGCCGGTGGTGAGGGTTGTAAGGAGATTTGACGGTTTCCGCCGCGCTATCGACATGGAAAAGGAATAATCTGAGGTAAACCATCCGTTTTTGGGCAGCGTGATAAGGCGGACTGACATCTATTGAACCTTTGTTCTTACGTGAGCCGCAAGGCGCTAGCCGCGGGTAGCCGAGCGAAGACAAGAAACATCGGGGAAGCGCGACCCAACGAACCAGCGGCTAGCGCCTCGCCGCTCACAGTGCGAGTCCTCCGGTCCCGAGGTAAAGGACCATTGGACATATACCGCCAAGCGAATCAGACAACCGCAGCACCCCAACAAAAAAAGCGACACAAGGTCGCTCTTCATATCATTCAAAACGTCTAGACTTTGGAGTCGACGCGTTAAGCAGAGAATCTTCTGCGGCGAGCAACCATACCAGCGGCCCCCAGTGCCAACAGAACGGCCGAAGATGGTTCAGGAACATTCACAGCGGTCAGCGTTGCAGATCCAGTGGTAGGAGGAATAAAGACCTGACCTGGCAGTGTATCACCAGCCCCATAAGATAATTCTAATTCCATCGTGCCTGCTCCGACGATGTCGTAATCCACCGAAGCCAGCAAAACTGCACCATTGGGGCCGACGTTAGCGGCGAAGTCCGGATCGTATAATGGACTTACCGCAGGGTTCACACCGTTTTGTGAAATCTTCACGGCAAAAAGATTACCCGAGTCAAGATCTGAATCAAACGTAAGGTTTGACGCATCAAACCGAGTTCCACCTACAGAGTTAAACGTAGGGTTGGTTGCAACTCCACCGGTAAACAGAAGCACGCTTGAACTACTGCTGGTGAAATCTAGAGTAGTGCCCTCGAAGCCAAACAAGCCATCTGAAAAAAGGTAGGCCGTACCTGTATCACCCACGGTTGCGGTGGCACTGGTGGATAAAGAAGTCGAATCAAATGACCAAAAAAAATCCTGCGAAAGGGTCAAACTGGGACTCGCGATCAATAACGCAGCAGCGATCAAAAAATTCTTAATCATGACGTCCATCCGTTTTCACTAGAGACCAAAGTACTCCGCCGGCAAATCTTCCTACTAACAGTGTAGGCGTGCCACCTGGCAATGCAACAAAATACCATGGGAAGCCCCTAAGAAACTTCATTGATCTAGCGGGGCAAAGCCCGCACCACCGATGAGCACATCATCACCTGCCTGAGCGAACAGAAAATCGTTGCCGCCACCACCACCGAGCAATTCATCATCTCCATCACCGCTATAGAAGGCGTCGCTGCCCAAACCACCGGCACTACGAGCGTTCGAGTTTCTTTGATGGGCCGGGGCTGATCTTCTGCGATTGATCAAAGAGTCATCAGCGCGTTTTCAATTCTTCGCCGTCTTCGGCCACGCGGGCAGATGTTGCGCCCGAGAACAGGGGCGCGGCCAAATAAACGTGGCGGGCCGACTGTTGTTTGGTCAGCGCGACCGAATCGCTGACCGCTTTCTCCAAATCGTCAATGAACTCCGGAGCCGTGACGAGGATCGCCGTTGGGTGTTTCATTAAGAAATTAGCCGCCGCTGCGGGCTCTTCTTTGGAGAAGTACACCACTTTCGCCTCCTTCAATCCCATCGACGTGGCAAAGCTGTCGCGCGCGTAGTACACAACCGGCGAATCAGCGCAACCGCCTTCGGATTGAATCCGCGCGACGGCCGACTGGATATTTCGTGATGCCGAGATCGCAGGGATCAAGTGATTCACCAACATGGCAGACATGAACAATGCCAATACACCAACCGCGCCCCACGCCGTGTAAGGATGTGATCGTTTACCTGAGGCAACAGCGGCAGCGCCAATCACCAAAACCAGAGACCCCGCCATCACCAACATCGACGCCGCGTGTTCGGGTAGGAACCACAGTATTGCGAGACTTACAACCACGACCCACGCCGTCATGTTCAAGGCCAACCATTTAGGCAGCCGGCAGTAGAAACCGTCAATCGCGGCGACATCGCCAACAACCTCGGTGGCCTCCGGTGCGATTGCGGTTTCGTTGCTTCCAAGCCGTTCGAAAACGTTGATGTCGATCACCGACGCCATCAGCAAACAGAGCATCGGCACTGCCGGGAGAATGTACGTCGGTAACTTGGCTGACGAGCACGTGAAGAAGACAAAAATCCACAGCGCGAAAAGCAAGAGATATCCATGAGCCTCTGTCCGCCGAGCCCGAACCGCGGGTTTGCGGGTTGCGATGAACTTGACCAGTGGTAAAAACAACTGTGACGCGGGAAACATCAGCAAAAGAATCACAGGTAAGTAATACCAAAACGGCTGTTGATGCGAGATACCTTCGGTAAACCTGACAACATGATGCTGCCAGAGGAAGTGACTTAAAAATTCGGGCGTGCCGATCGCCGTGACCAGAAACCAAGGAAGACCGATTGCGACCGCTGGAACGACGAAGAACAAAACATGTTTTGACTTCTGGAAGATTCTCCGTCCCGTCAACCAAGAGAACACTAAAACGGGTGGAACGCAGATCGCCAAGATGACGGGGCCCTTGGTCATCAATCCCAGTCCGGTACAAACACCGGCCAGCACCCACCACGACTGCCGGAACCGACGGCCGAAACTGCCTCGATAGAACGCCAGACAGGTAACCGTGGCCAACATCGTTAATGTCGAATCCATCGTCAGGTATCGTCCCGAAAATGGAACCCCAAGACTAAACAAAGTCAGCAAAGCCGCGATCCACGCCGCTCGGAATCCGATCAACCGCTGACCAATGGCACAGGTGAGAATCACCGTCAGGAAGGAAACAACAACCCCTGGAAATCTTGCCGCGTTTTCAGTGACGCCAAATGTTTTAAAACTGATCGCCGTCATCCAAGCCACCAAAGGCGGTTTGTCCCAATAGTGTTCCTTCTTTAGCTCCAGCGACATCCAGTTTCCTGTGTCAAGGATGTTCAACGCTATCTGCGCGTTGCGTGCTTCATCGGGTTCGAAAAAAGGGAACTTCAAATTATGGTTCAACATCAAAGCAGTGATCAAACACAACAGCGCCCAAGCACCGATCTTTAACCGGCGATTGAGTGGACTGGAACGTTTGGTCGCCATCGGTGTTGCTTGCGGGAACATAATCGTGTTCCACCACGTTCGAAACGTATCGCGCGTACCGCGTCGAATGCATTTCGAAGAAAGCCGCTGAGCGGGCGCGTCGCTTACGGTAAACACGTCCTCAACAGAGATGACGTTGAACTTACCGGCCATTTTTAGATTGGAAATCACCTGCGTTACCGACGGAGATGCCTGAGTTGCTGCTGGCAGGTTCCGTGAGATGACTTGTCGATCTGCTGTTTCGAAGGCTTCGATCGTTTTGTGCGTGCGTTTAAAAAGTAAAAACGCATTGTCGAATTGGCTGACCTTGGACTTAAGCAACACATCGTTCATCACTCGGTGGCCCAACATCGCCACACGTTTGTAGCCCTTGGACGGTTTTACCTGCCGGTAGTTACAAATAAACGTGTCCGCGTTAAGTCTTCCGATCAGTTCGTTCAAACGCGCGGGTTCCACCGATGCGTTGCCCTGAAGAATGGCAACCGTTTCAAAATACGCCATGCCAACGGCCGCGCCCATGGTGGCGGCGACTCTTACATAGACGTTACCGCAGAGTATCGACCGTTGGTTATCGGTCGCTTCGCCACAATGAACGTCCACACAAATGATGTCCACCTGCCAGCTTGAGGACGCCAGATCTTGTGCGATCTTTTGAATACGATGGGAATTGGCTTCTAACGATCCGGTAATAAGGACAGAAATTGGGTTTGCCGACTGCATAAAATCATCTCGATCGAAACGGGGAAACACGGGCGGACAGTAGCCATTTTTTGGGCTTGGGTCAACGTGAATGAGATTGCGACGGAGATAGGACTCGCCGCAATCAGCGATCATTTTTCAATAGACCATTGGGGGACCAGAAATACCCAAATCAACAGCTATCAGTGGAGCCATTTAGATTTGGAGACCGAATCTTTTTAGGAGCCTTAGAACGTTAACGTGCATCCGAAATATCCACCACCAAAGTAGAGGCTTTCGCCGAAGGGGCTAATGGATTCTGCGAACACGCTATTGTTCTCACTTTGGGAGGTGGCCGCTGCCACGCTGCCGACGAATAAGCCTTCGTATCCTGCTCGCAAACTGAAACCGCGAAACACGCGATAGCTGACGCCGCCATTGAAATTTACACCACCGGTGAAAAAGGAATCTTCTCCGCTGGTATCTATGTTCGCTGTGTCGACGTCGATGTCAGACCGATTGTTGAGCAGCATCCCTTTGGCTCCGCCTTCGAGGTACATTCCCGGAGCGATTCTTCGGTACAACTCCAGCATGATCTGACCACCAAACAAATTATTGTCGGTCTTACTGAAGAACCCAGAAAACCCTCCGCCTCCACCACCGGTAGGATCGGTCGTCGTTGAATCAGCGCCTACGGTAATGTCATATTTCTCTTCCACTGACAGATGCCTCAGACCGTAACCAACACGCAAATTCTCTGACCGACGCGCCCAAACATTTAACTCAAAACTCTTGATGCGGGACTGGTAGGTCGTCGCGTAAGAACCAGCTGGCTCTGTCGGCATGCCGCCAAAGAAAATTGGCGTAATCCCCTCTCCGGTTAGCGCCAGGCTCCCCGAAAATTCGTCGAAGTCATACATCACAAACTCATACCCCGTCCCGTACTCAGAGCCTATCCCTATGCGAAACCTTGGAGTACTTTCAGGGTCGACATCGATATCAGCATTACTGAAGGTTTCGCCCGCATTATTGGTTGCAAAGGGCGCACCGCTGCTGATGGCTCTGGAAAACAACAGCCAATCGACACCCAACTGCACACCCATGGGGCCATCGGTCCACCCGCCTTCCCCAGCCGTTTCCGGCGCCCACAACGCAGCTTCGGGCGACTGTAGATTCCCTCCATCAAGATTCATTCGCCCATCGGGAGTGATCCATTGGCGGCCCGAGGGACTGCTGGGAGCAATTCCCGGACTTATCGTGGCAACGTTGGGATCGAAAATTTCAATCGCTTCCCCCGAAGGCGTGTAAGCCACGTTGGGCGTGCTGCCCAATGCTGATCCCGCTGGTTCTGCGCCCGTAAAAGCGCCGCCTGCGGTGATTGAACTAATTTCGCCAATCGGACCTTCAGCGAACTCTTGAGCGCGTGAACCGGAGACCCCCGGGCCGGCGACGACCAGCGCGAACACGGTTACCGCTGCTATAAACTCTTTCTTCATCCCTGATCCATCCCGTGTCGACTGGTGCCCAACGACTTACTGTCGCCGGTTTAACCTTAGATACCTCACAAGCTGCATACGCCCTAACTCGCGCATCATACAATCCATCCTATCGACGCGCGAAACTGTAACCTGAAGATCATCACGCACAGGTGATTCAAGCCGTACGTCCTTGAAAAATTCTCTGGCCCGCAAGGTTGAACGAAACTGTAACGGTTGTGCGGGTCATCCGTAAGCAAATCGAATCCAACATTCGGTATGCGAACGAAAAGGTAATCCAAGGCAACAATTTTTCGCACTAATGGCTCAGAAATCGCCGGAAACCGCGCCGCAATGGCTCAGCGTCAATCGCGATCGAGGGGTCAGCTTTACCGAAGCCATTTATGGAAGCTGCGATTTCAAGAATTTGTAATCGTTGACCAAGGTGATACGCCAATTAGAATGACCCGAGACGAAAATTTGCTGCGTCAGGGCACCAGCGGAACCGAATCAACGGCTACCTCAGTCTGATCAATCGCTTGATCTCCACTAACGTCCACGCGATCATACAGCTCTTTTTTTTCGCCGCCCTCACCTAACACCACCTTCAATTATTACGCCGAGTTAAAAACTATGAGTATTGCGATTGTCACCGGTTCCGCGGGACTGATCGGTTCTGAAGCGAGCCGCCACTTTGCAAAATCGGGCCTTACGGTCGTCGGCATTGACAACGACATGCGGGCCGAATTCTTTGGCAAGGAAGCCTCCACCAAATGGCAGCAAAGCCAATTGGAAAAAGAACTTGGCGACAAATACATCCACGTCAGCGGCGACATTCGTGACGATGAGATGGTCGAAAATCTATACAAAAAATACAGCTCGGACATCAAACTGATCGTCCACACCGCCGCGCAGCCTTCTCATGACTGGGCCGCACGCGATCCTAAAAAGGATTTCACCGTCAATGCTAACGGCACGTTGAACCTACTGGAGAACAGTCGCCAGTTCGCCAAAGATGCAACGTTTATTTTCACGTCTACCAATAAAGTCTACGGCGACACGCCCAATCGGTTGCCACTGATCGAGCAGGAACTTCGTTGGGAGATCGACCCGTCGCATCAATACAACAATGGCATCCCTGAAGAGATGTCCATCGACAGCTGCATGCACAGTTTGTTCGGAGCATCGAAAGTCGCCGCCGACATCTTGGTTCAGGAATACGGCAAATATTTCGACATGAACACGGCGGCCTTCCGAGGCGGTTGTCTCACCGGCCCCAATCACAGCGGCACCCAACTACATGGTTTCCTCGCGTACCTAATGAAGTGCACGATGACCGGCAATCCTTACACGGTTTTTGGATATAACGGAAAACAGGTCCGGGACAACATTCACAGCTATGACTTGATTCAGGCCTTCGACAGTTTCTATCGTGCTCCGCGCTCGGGCGAAGTCTACAACATCGGTGGAAGTCGCTTCAGCCATTGCTCGATGATGGAAGCGATCCAAATGTGCGAAGAGATCTCCGGTCGCAAACTTGAGCACAGTTACAAAGAAGACAATCGCATGGGCGATCACATTTGGTACGTCAGCGACGTGAGCAAATTCCAATCACACTACCCGGACTGGAAACTGACAAAAGACGTGAAAACAATCCTGACCGAAATTTACGAACACAACACAGAACGTTGGGAAGAACCTGTCACATAAGTGATTGAAAAACCCGTTTCCGTTTTTAGATTTCAGTTTTGAGAACCATGACCTTCCGTCTGCCGCCACGAAAATTAAATGATTGACCAGGGCAAAAAGAACATTGTCGGTGTGAACATCACCGCCGTCGATTACGAAGCGGCTGTTGCCAAAATTATGGACGCGGCTAAAAACCGCCGTCCCTTTGGCGTGTCAGCGCTGGCGGTACACGGCGTCATGACGGGTGTAATGGACAACAATCATCGGCATCGCTTGAATCAACTGGAATTGATTGTTCCTGATGGCCAACCAGTCCGTTGGGCCTTGAATCTGCTTCACGGGTGCAAGTTGAAGGATCGTGTCTATGGCCCCAACCTGATGCTGGAAACGTGCCGGGCTGCTGCAGAGCAGGGGCTTTCGATCTTTCTCTTTGGTGGCAAGCAAGCACTGTTGGATACGCTCGAAACCCAATTGATGAAGAGGTTTCCAAATCTCAAAATCGCCGGCAAGCTTGCTTCAAAGTTTCGTACGGTTTCACAAACTGAAAAACAAGAGATCGTGGACGTAATCAATCGCAGCGGCGCGAGCATCACGATGGTAGGACTGGGCTGTCCGCGCCAAGAAGTCTGGGCGTATGAGTTTAAGGATGAGATTCGCATGCCGGTACTGGCCGTTGGTGCAGCGTTTAACTTTCACGCCGGCGAACTTGCCCAAGCGCCACCGATCCTCCAGCGTTGGGGATTCGAATGGCTGTATCGACTGATTCGCGAACCCAAACGACTTTGGCGACGTTACCTTTATCTAAACCCATACTATGTTTCGCTGGTGGGTTTACAACTGTTGGGTGTGAAGAAGTTCGACCCTAATTCGACCGAATCGCCCTCGGAAGAAATTCTGTACGGGTAGGGGATTTCGAATCCTAATTATCGTCGAAGTCCAAGTGAATTCGGTCGCCGGTTTCAATGCTCTCGTTTGCCCCCAGCACGATCTTCATTGCGCAATCGGCATCATGGGCGTCGGTGGAATTGGCCAATTTATTGTCCACCAAGCGGTGAAATCGGTCCAACATAATTTCGCCGATGGCGCGTTCTGAATCCAGAGATTCGGTGTGCTGACCAGCTTCGTTGAACCAGACCAAATTCGAGGGAAGGTCAATAAAGGCCATCCCCTTTTCACAACACACCTGCAGCGATGCCGGTCGACCGAAGGAAAGCGCGTCGGACCATTGCTGGGGAATGTAGTGTCCGACACTCAATTGAGCCAACGGTCGGATCGGCGATTGCTTGGGGGCATCGGCCGAAGGCTGCACGGGACGAAAATCCAGACTGGCCATTTGATAGTACGTTTCCACCGCGCCTTTTTGGTCGCCGTGAGCCGCGCTGACGATCGACGCCGGGTCGGCTCCTACGATATAGCGACACCAATCCACTAATTCCATCATGTTCCGCCAAACCAAAGGACAATGCTTACCGCGTCTCAAACGGTCAGATTGACTTTCCAGCGGCAACCGCCGATGACAAAACAGAAGGCGTGGCTTTCCCAAGCGCGTCGCAATGAGTTCCTTCAACCGCACCGTCGCCGGCGCGTATCGCAACGGCAGTTCCGCCATGAAGGGGACTTTCGACTGGCGAATATCACAACGAACTTCCACCGCCTGTTCGGGCGTTAAATCGAACGAAGCAGTGCTGTAGATGGCTTTGCCCGCATCGCATGCCACTTGAATCGGAAGCGGCCCGTACCATTCGGGGCTTAATAGCAACAGCGCGTCAACGTCATCGCGTTGCAACAGCGCCCGGAACCCATCGGAAGCCACCGCGCCGAACTCCTTGGCGACCCGATGGGATTTGTCGGCGACTTCGCTGCATACGGCATTAATTTCAAAGCGGTCCGATAACGCACGCAGCGCAGGCGCATGTCGCAGTTCCCATTGGTCTCCCAGCCCGACTAGTCCAACGCGCAGTTTCATAGGCTGAAAGGTGTTTGAGATTTTGAGGGGGAATTGAATCGGACAAGATCTATATCGCGATATCGCCGACAGCGACTTTTGATTTTTATTGACTTCACGGACGAAATCAACAACGAAATCGCATCAGCGGCGCAACTGATGTAATAAATCATATCCAAACTAACGAATATATCCAAACCACAGAATCATACGCACCAATCACTATATTTTAACGGATTTGAAAGCGTCGGTGAGCTTCTGCAGCCAAGTCGCAGCTAAGAAATGTCGGTCCCCTCTTAAACGCGGAGTGACTCATCTAACAATTTCCTGTGGAGTGTTCGGAACATCCAACAGGCTTTAACGATTTCACACCCACGCGGATGATTTTGTAGACGAACCATTTGCTTTGTCAGCAGCTATGCTGTCAGTCGAGACGATAACTATTTCGTTGCGGCAGTCCACTCTCCCCAAGCTGCGTCGTCTTGGGCACAACCTGCACAACCGTCCTCTTGAGGACGTTCGCAACGTTCGCACAAAATGGAATTTGGCTTTCACGACTCTTGCTGTGGCGGCCGTCGGATCAGGGAAGAGGAAGAATATGAGTCTATCGAAAACAGTTGTCTTGACCACCGCGTTGGTCTTTTTTCTATGCGGTCACGCCTGGGCACAGGAATCGACCGATGCCGCCAAAGGCCAGTCAAAAACTTACGCCGAAGCATATCGTGATGCCCAAGCTGGTGACAAACCGCTTTTGGTGTTGGTTTCGGCAACTTGGTGTCCTCCTTGCCAAGTCATGAAGCAAACGACGATTCCCGAACTAATTCAAAAAGACACGTTTAAAGAATTCCATTACGCCACCGTTGATCTCGACCAGCAAGAAGATCTCGCGCGGCAACTGATCGGCAATCGAGGGTTACCTCAATTCATTATGTTTGAGAAACAAGACGGCCAGTGGGTACGCCGCTATTTGAAAGGCATTCAATCCGTGGCGACGGTCGAAGCTTTCGTCGCACAAGCCTCCAATTACCGCACCGCCGACGCAGGGTTCGAGGTGATCGGTAAGTAAATAGTCGCTCGCTTGGCTCGACCAAAGTCCTCTTCCAACTCGACAACGCAACTTTGATCCAAGCAGTGCAGTGGCGTAGTTCAAACTACGCCATTTTCTTTTAACCCTTTGATCTTTCACAAAAGGGCTTTTTCTCGACGGCAATTTGTGCCCTTGGTGCTGAATTGCACAATACGCCCTGCGACGGGCGATTATAATCCGGAGCTTCGTACCTCAACGTCTTGACGATTTCACTCAGCTGCCGTGAACTGCGAACAAACACCATTTCCCGCCGTTGCTCCTGATTCCAAAATCGAATTGACGCAAAGTATCCGCATTTCAATCATCATTCCGGTGCTCAACGAAGCCGGCCTCATCGCAGACGCCATTGCGAAAGCGTGGCAAACCGGCGCTGACGAAGTGATCGTCAGCGATGGAGGAAGCGCCGATCAAACCGTCGCGGTCGCTCAAAAAAGCAATTGCAAGCTTGTCAGAACCAATCCGGGGCGCGGACAACAGCTCAACGCCGGCGCAGCTCAGGCGTCGGGGGAGATTTTATTGTTTTTGCATGCCGACAATTGGTTGTCACCCGGTGCAGCCGAACAGATCCGTCAGGCAATGCGCGACACCGATTGCTTGGGAGGAGGATTCAAGCAACGAATTGACAGCGCGGCGCTGGCATTTCGCTTCGTGGAACTTGGCAACCACTTCCGCGCCAAACACCAGCGACTGGTTTACGGCGACCAAGGCTTATTCACGCGACGCGCCGTTTTTGAAACGCTGGGTGGATTTCCAGAGATCCCTTTGATGGAAGATTTCGTCCTATCCCAAAAACTGTTTCGGGGAACACACCAACCTGTCATTCTTCCCGGTCCGCTGCACGTCGATCCGCGCGGTTGGAAAAAAGCAGGCGTCTTACGACAGACGATCAAAAACTGGAAAACGGCGATCGCGTTTCGATGCGGCGCTTCCCCCGAATCACTTTACAAACGCTACTATCAGGACTGATAAAGTTTCACCATCGAACTGGCCACCTCCAGCATCGACGCGCGAACGTCGGCAGGTTCAAGCACTTCGGCCTCCTGTCCCAACGCCATCACATTGGGCATGATCTCCATCTCGTGCGAAACGCTGGGAACCGTCAGTCGCACAAAGTCATCGTCGATGCGATCAATCTTTTGATTCGGATGCCAAGGTTCTTCCGAGAGTGTCGCAGCATGCCGGGACGCAATCTTGATCACAAAATCCCGTGGCTGGTCGGTGCCGCGAAAGATCGACAGCGTGTTACCAAAGAAATTCTCAAGGTCCAGGTCCTCCGGTTCCTTGAACCAAACCTCCAACAGTTTCGCTTTCTCAAAACGATCCAGCTTCCACACACGCACTCGGGTTGCAGGGTCCTCCACTTCACTGGCGGCGGCGATCACATAGAGACTCGATTTGTGCAAACACATTTCATAGGGTTCGATCATACGGGTCTTCGTTTCCTTGCCCATGCTCTGATAGACGATCTCTAAAGTGCGATGCTCTAAAATGCTGCGGTTGATCGTTTTGATGATGCCCAATTTCTTATCGTAGTTCTTTTGCTTGAGTCCTTGGACTCGCAAGATCTTTCGATACTTTTCATAGTGGGCCAGCACCGGTTCAGGCAGCTCCTCCTGAATCTTGTTCCAAAACGTCTCAATGCCCATCCAAAAAGGTGTCCCCTCCAAAGGGTGCATCAATTGCCGCCCCAATGATAGCGCGATCAACTCGGTCGCCGAACAAGTGACCTTGGTCGCCTGTTTGGCGCGCGGACCGAGCTTCCAAACTTTCCCGCGCTGTTCATCATGCACGTCGATGTCAATTCCGGCCGCCTGAAGTGCCTCGAGGTCACGCCGCACGGTACGTTGATGCAGCGACGAAAGTCCAAGTTCCTCAACCAAATCTTCTTGTATCTCCTGAAGCGTCCGACCGTACCGCACGCGTTCAAGAATCTGGAGAATTTTGTGTTGACGGATTAGTTGTTCGTTTCGTGCCATCGTGCAACCGCGTAGAATCTAAGGAACCGAAGGAGTTGAGTTGAGATTATTTCAACTTCTCCTTCGACCGCAACCATGGGGTACGTTTTACCGAATGACAGTACCTGCTTGCGTTGGCGGTGCTTGTAAATTTTCTAACGCGCTTTACGATCTCTTTTGAAGAAGTCCTCCAATTTCTAATTCGAAACCACAATCTGTCGTTTGTCTCAGCGGAGGCATGGATTCTACAGCGCTGCTGCTACGTTTGCTCTCAGAAGGCCACGAGGTTTTCGCGCTGTCCTTTGACTACGGACAAAAGCACAAGATCGAACTCCAGCGGTTGGCGGCGAACATCGCCTATTTAAAAGAATCCGGACATGACGTCGCTTGGACGACCCTAGACCTGTCGCAACTGGGCACGCTTTACCATTCAGCGCTGACCAACGATGGCTGGGACGTTCCCCACGGGCACTACGAACAAGACAATATGAAGCAAACGGTCGTGCCCAATCGCAACGCCATCTTTGCGTCCATTGCATACGGTTATGCTTTGTCGGTGGCGACGCGCGACAATTCAAATGTCGATTTTTGCTTGGGCGTTCACAGCGGCGATCACGCGATCTATCCCGACTGTCGACCCGAGTTCTACCAGGCTATCGTGAAAGCGTTTGAAATCGGCAACTGGGACAGCGAAAAGGTCAGCCTCAATCTGCCTTACCTTCACGGTGATAAGCTGACCATCCTCAAGGACGCCGACAAAGCTATCAACAAACTGGGGCTGGACTTTGACACGATCTTTAGCAACACATGTACCAGCTACGCTCCTGACGCCGACGGTCGATCGCATGGAGAGACGGGGTCGGATGTCGAACGCATCCTTGCATTTCATCAGTTCGGTCGTCCCGATCCGATTGTTTACACGCAGCCTTGGGAAACGGTTTTAGCGCGGGCGTTGGCTTTGGAGCATGAGAGAAACAACTTGGACTAACCGGGAAGAGTCAAAAACGGCCGGTAGGAACCGGCGCTACAAGTTTTTTAGCCAGCGACCTTTTCTAATTCGGCCTTCAACACCGTTTCCATCGCTTCTTCCGCGATAGTGATGGTCTCGTTGACGTTCAGATTGCCTCGTAGGATGTACGACGAATTAACGAAATACAATCCATCGACCGAAGACTTCATCGGAGGTAGCAGTTCGCTGTATCTGAGCGTCGGAATCGCCATCACGCTGCGGACACGTGAAATCTTAAAGGCCTCGACGTCGTCGCGACTGAAGTCGGGATACATTTTCTCAAGTGCCGCAACAAACGATTCTTCGATCTCTTGATCCGATTTATCAAACAGCTCGTGATCCGCCGGCACGTACTTGGGCAAATAAACCAAAGATTTTCCGCCGAACTCATCGGTGTCCACGATCGTCGTCATCTCAATGACCGCCGTCATTGGCACCCAAGTGTCAGTGATGTTGGTAACGTAGAACTTTGAAATTGGCTTCTTCAACAACAGCGACGCACAAACGATCCCAAGATACTCAACCTTATCAAAACGATCCTTCTCGTCTTGGCTGATGTCAGCACAAACGCGACTCATAATCGAATTCGGCGTCGTCATGATGACGCGATCAAAAGATTGGGAAGGTTGATTTTGAAAGTCAATCGAAAACGATCCATCGGCTTGTTTTTGAATGTTCGAGATCGGATGGTCGACTTTGATGTCGACGTTCATTTCTTCCAACAGGTCGCCCAGACGTTGAATGATGCTGCGATAGCCACCAGTGACGTAGCCGAACATTTCTTTTTTTAGTCCCGTCCGCCGAGCCTTATACATGCGGCTGATGTGAGCCCAGATGAAAGATGCGGCCGTCCGTTTGTAGCTCTCTCCCAGTTTCGCCTTCAGCAGCGGTTCCCAGATCTTTTCAAAAGTGCCTTTGCCCGACCACCGTGCCAGCCAATCCGCGACTTTGATTTTCTCAAGCCGTTTCCAGTTGCGAATCTTTGACGCATAGAAGATCGTGCCGCCCAAACGAAGCTTTTCAATTAAATTCAAAGGCGGGAACTTCAAAAACTCGGCCGTATCGGACATCGAGTAGAGTTTGCCACCGGTATAGAATCCGGTTTTCGTTTCGACCCATTTCAAATCATCCGACAATCCAATCTCTTCGATTAGGTTCAATAGTCGAGAGTCGGACATCAGCGTGACATGATAATGGCGATCCCACATCACATCGCCCAGTTTCCAGATCGAAGCCAAACCACCCAACGTTGGGCCCGCTTCAACCAGCGTGACATCATGGCCTTGTTTCGCCATCCGCAGCGCCAAGGTTAAACCTAGCATGCCTCCTCCAGCGATCGCCCACTTCAAAGGAGCGCTCTGCTCTTTTGAGGACGTCATATCCTTGGTGTCAATCGTGTTATTTTCTAAAGTCATCGTTTTGGTCGGAAGTTAAACAGGGAGGAAAAAGGTGGGAATCAGCAGCAAGCATGAACAATGTCACGCCGGTTTATGCAGGGGTGTTACAGGCTAATTGGCAGCGGGATTTAGTAGCCGCTTAACCTGCGTTTGAACAACAATTTCAGCGTCAGCGAAACCGTTCGGCCAACGGCCATTTTGCTGACGCCCTGTTTTTGGTCGTAACGCAGCAGTAGAGGAACTTCACCAAAGACGTACTTGAAGCGACGCATCTTCAACAACACATCCGCCATACAAGAGAAACCTTTCTCCGATACGAATTGGTCGCCGTAGTATTCCATTGTGTCTCGCAACACGTCGAAGCGATAAGCTCGGTAGCCGCAGGTGTAATCCCGCACGCCGGGGATCGGCATCACCACACGGAACAGCATTCGCGCTCCCCATGTCATCAGAACGCGATTGAAAGGGACTCCCATCACACGTGAACCAATTTGATAACGGGACGCCGTTACGACGTCGTAGCCTTCACTGATCTTTTGTAATAGGCAATTGATCGAACCCGGCGGGTGCGTATCATCGCCATCCATGGTCACGATCACGTCGCCCGGTGTTCCCATTTCGATCGCCTTCATCATTCCCGAACGCAGGGCTCCGGGCAAATTTTGATTGGTTTGATGACGAACGAGCGTCAGCGGCATGTCTTGGGCAGCCGTAATTGCGATCTCAGAAGTATCGTCAGTACTCGCATCGTCCACGACGATGACATGGTAGGGTTGGCCGTTGGTTGCAAACACTTGCCTAATTTTTTCCAACAACGACGGAAGCCCTTCGGCTTCGTTATAAGCAGGCAGCATCACAAACGTCGTGTACGCGTCAGACTCCGATTGCACGGCCGTCTCGCCTTGCTTGACCAACGTTTTTACGCCGACGAATTCCTGTTCAATCAGGCCGGCAGAATGCTGCGCATCGTTTGTTGAATCCTGAAGTTTCGATTGTGAAATGCTGGTCATGTGGTTTTCCGGTTGCTCGTCTGGTCCTGCAAATCGACGCTTTCTGTCCCATGAAACGCCAAGTTAACATGATAATTGAAGGGGCGAAATTTCCCAGTATCTATCGCCATTGACCTATTAACAATCGGGATCGGCAATTCGAAAAAACCGTTTAAATCGTTACAATCCTAACGCTTTTACACTGATCGCCATCAGGCCATCAGTTCCCCGAAGTCAATTTCCAGCAACGGTGAATCCTTCGATTACGAAAGTCCTCGGGCACGGTTCGTTTACTGATTTCCTGAATCGAAAATTCGGACAATTGGTCCTCGTACAGTTTGAACTTGCGAAAATTTGTCGAAAAGTAGATCACTCCATCCGCGTTCAACAGTTTCCGCGTGGCGTTGAGCAGATCAGCATGGCCGGTTTGGACATTCCAGTCATCGTCGAGCCGTTTGCTGTTGGAGTAGGTGGGCGGGTCAATGATGACGATGTCGTATTTCCGCTGTCCACTTTCGACCGCTTCATTGACGAATTCAACGCAGTCCCGCGCAATGTATTCATGCTTGGGGCTATAAAGACTGTTTAGTTCGAGATTCCGCTGAGCCCACTGAAGGTAGTTTTTGGAGAGATCAACCGTCGTCGTGGAAACGGCTCCACCGGCGGCAGCGTAAACAGTGAACGACCCCGTATAGGCGAACAGGTTCAGTACGGATTTACCTTCGGATTGTTCACGTACCATTTGCCGAGTAACACGGTGGTCCAAAAACAGTCCGGTATCCACGTAGTCCGACAGGTTGATCCAAAACTTCAGACCGTTTTCGGTGACCTGCTGCGTTAGCTGAGCGTCGGCGACTTTTTCATATTGGTCGCCTTTAGAGCGTTTGTGTCGCGATTTTAAATGCACTTTTTCGATTGGAACATCTAACGTTTCTGCGGCGGTCTCCTTCATCAGTTCTAACCAAGCGCTGTGCCGCGCCAAATCACGATCATGCGGCCTTTCGTATTCGGTGATATGCAGCGCATCATCGTAGCGGTCTACCACCAAGGGTATTTCTGGCACATCGCGTTCATAAATTCGAAAGCAAGTAATTCCGCGACGCGTTGGCCACCGCCTGAGATGACGCGCTCGTTTGGTCAACCGCTGCGAGAAGATCAGAGCCTGCTCATGGTCTTTTGCTTGCAGCCCCGCGAACACAGGCGCCGCGATCGCGACCGCCGGCTTGGTTGGCGTTTCGACTTCCGCTTGATCAACATCAGATTCATTTTGCAGGTCGCTGATTTGAGCATCCCCAAGACGCGGCGGGCGCGGACCAAGATACTGAAAGTACGTACATTCCAGCCGCCCATTGAACAGCTTCCGCCGGCGTGTGGCTTTCTTTTGAACGATCTTTTCAAAATCCAGCATGCTGGTGATCACAAACAACGACCAAGTCGGTAGTTGCTGCAAGACGGCGGGAAATTGCTGATACAACGACCGCAATTGATCCTGCTGTTCCTGTTGAAGTCGTTCGCCGTAAGGAGGATTGGTGATCAAGCAACCATACTCTCGGTCGGTGACGGTATCTTCGAACGCGCGTTGACCAAAGACGATTTGATTTTCGACGCCGGCGAGTTTTGCGTGATACCGCGCCATGTCCAACGATTCGGCATCGACATCGAAGCCTTCAATTTCTAACTGTGTATCGTTGTCTTGCAGATCGAGCGCTTCGGTCACCGCGTCGTTCCAATACTTCCGATCAATCTGCGCCCAGCGCGTTGAGGCAAAATCTCGGTTGATGCCCGGCGCTATTTTCAATCCTGCCAGCGCCGCTTCGATTGGAATCGTTCCTGTTCCACAAAAAGGATCCAACAACGGACGGTCTGGCCTCCACACGGTCAGGTCGACCATCGCCGCGGCCAGCGTTTCCTTAATCGGAGCGGGTCCCACCAACGTGCGGTAACCGCGTTTATGCAGACTGCTGCCGGTGGTGTCGATCGTGATCGTGGCGACATCCTTGAGCAACGCCACTTCAATTTTGTACAGCTCACCCGTCTCAGGAAGTTCTTCGACACCGTGAAAATGCTTCATGCTCTCCACGACCGCGCGTTTTGTCGATCGCTGCACCGCGGGGAGGCTGGTCAACTGCGACAGCCGCGTCTTTCCCGTGACGGGGAACTTTGCATCTACCGGAATGAAGCGCGCGTAATCGTGAGCCTTGATCGTTTCAAACAGCGCTTCGAAATCGGGTGCATCAAATGCCTGGACCTCGATCAAGACACGATCTGCAACCCGCAAATGAATATTGGCGCGGCAAACGTCTTTCCAATCGCCTTCAAACGCCACACGCCCCGGTTGGACAACGTGAGGTTGATAACCTAACGCAATCAGTTCGCGCTTCACCAGTGCTTCCAACCCGAAAGCACAGGCGGCAATCAATCTCAATTTTTCATTGTCCATCGCCAGATTATTTCACAAGCCGACTGCTAAAACCATGACCATAGATGGTGTTGCGCTGTGAAAGGGAGGAAAACCAAACTATGCCAAATTCTGGAGCGGTTTAGAGAAATCCCCAAGGAAATGTGTCAAATGCAACTGAAATCACAGGCAGCGGTTTCAGCGAGTTTGTTATAACTAAGCTATAATTAGCGAGCATCTATTTAGATTTTAAGAAAGTGCAACGAAAGAAAAACTCGTTCTGATCTCAATTCGCACTAAAATCCCACCCACCCCACACACCCCGGATGATTTGATGATTAATTATACGGCTTCTTCCTTTAAGAAGGATGTCACTCTCACGTTTGCAATTTTGACCCTCGCTATACATGCCCAGTGCGCGTTCGGGCAACTAACAACCTCAAAGGACGTTGTTGCTATCAACGATGCGTTGCAAACGATCAGAATCAATGGTGTAACGACCAGTTACAACTCAAACACACCGGTCGTTCGGCTTGACGACACCGGCGGTAACGATGTCCTGACATACCTGTCGGGATCTGGAACCGCAAAAGGAATTTTCAACCGCGATCAAGTCGTCTTTGACACACCAAGTGGAACAAAAATTATCGTCACGGGAGTTGAATCCGTTCGTTTTAATAACGCAAGCGGCAATGACACCGCCGAATTCAACGGAACAACTTTAAATGATGGATTTGTTTCGCGCGTCGGTTACTCGCGGATGAAGTCGGGCTCGTCAACCTTCGAAGTCTTTGGAGAGATTGATGTCTTGACGCGTGGAAGAGGAGGTAACGACCTTGCAATCGTAAGCGGCTCTGTTGACGATGATTTTGTCAGTGTCATCTCAGTTGGAAAACAAGCCTTCGTGGAGCGTCCTAGTGCGACAGTCAGTGTTTTGGGTTTTCCAAGAGTTCAAGTCATCGCAGACCAAGGCGGTTTTGATTCCGCAACGATTGTAGATTCACCCGCCAGCGACATGCTGTCAATGGAAGGCTTGGATACGTTTTTCATCACCCCGAGCACTGAAATTGACCTAGTGCACTTTGAAGAAGTTGATGCCAACTCACGCAACGGCGGGATGGACATGGTTGAGTTTCATGACATACCATCAGAATTCGACGGTTCTACTAGATACACAACCGACGCTGACCCCTCGTGGTTTATTTCAGCGGAAACACTCTCGCGGTTTGATGGATCGAATTACTGCAACATCGCAAGGAATTTTGAATTCACAGACTACTTCCCCAACTATGTTGACTCGCGAATGCGAATTATCGACAGCGTTGGAGATGATTATATTGCCGATCCAAGAGTAGATCACAGCAGAGAAACCACTTTGGAACGAAGAGGCATCGCCATTTTAAGTGACGAGTTTACTCCCAATAACCCACGACGGGCCATTGCGAATACGACAATATACGTAGCCAATCGTGGCGGATTCGATACCGTTGACGGTTTCACTATTGGCTCGGGAACCTCGCCTTTTAATTTACAATCGGCAGAGATCGACCAAGGTTCAATTTCATCTTTTGGAAGCGAAGGAAGTTTTGGATTTCCTAAAGAACCGGACTATTATAGTCCTAAAGTCTGTTTCATCACGCGTGATGCTGAGAAAATGAATTTTCATGCAGCAGGAAATTGTGATGTTAAATTCCTGGACTCTCCTGGAAATGACGTTTTTGTATTTGCACCGCATCTTGGGCGCATGACGCTTCGGTACCCAAACCGAACCATCGTGGCTACCGGGAGAATAGTGGTGGAGGCTCGATCAGAAAACGGCGGTGACGACCAATTTATTTGCTACAGCAGAGGAACTGACGTGAGAGTCACTCCCCTTGCGGTCCGCTTTCTTCAACAAGTCCCGTTCAATCATGTTGCGACGGGGTTTGCCAGAAACCGGATCAACACCGGTGGCGGATCTGTCTTCTATAACGACTCGTCAGCCTTTGATCATCTGAATGCGTTTGGGGGTTTTATTGAGATTGATAATGGAAGTAGTTCTACTGAAATCTTCCACGCTACAAACTTCATATCCGCTGGTTCCAATGGTGGGCCCAACACGGCAACCATTTCGAGTACGTCCACCGTCAATTTCACGCTTCCGCCAGGTAACTGGGATATCGACTAAGCCAACATTTTTTTGCAATGATTCTAAAGTCATCTTTTCTCCCGTGTGAGACAGGAAGACTGCAGATTCATATTTTAGTGAGGCACCAGTTTCCCGGCCCGCGAAAAACCGTACGGCTTGCGCGGTGACGCTAACATTGAAATGAACTTTGCAGTTCTCCTGCCGTGTAGGAAAAGGTGGCCACGATGGAGCGAACGAGCGGACTCTAAAACTCCAACATCGAGATTTGCTTCGTGTTGTTGGTTTTCCAGTCCAACACGGTGGAGAAGCTTACGGCTACCGTTAGTGTAATTTCTTAAGGTAGATGTTTCGAAAACGATAGGTCTGGCCTTTCTCACCGTGATGCTGGATGCCGATGAAACCTTTGGCGTCGGTGTCGTCTTTGAGGTCGGTGACTTTGATCCCGTTGAGCTCGATCATGATCTTGTTGCTGCGGCAAGTGATTTTGTAGCGATTCCAACCTGTGCGATGAAGCGCATTGCGAATCTCGGGCTGAGTAAAGAAGGCCTGTGACTCTTCCTCGTACTTTAAAAACTCCTCGACCTTGGTGCGCCCTTTTTTACTGGGCCAAACCCAGCCTCGCCGCGATTCGTCGTAAAGTCCGGCCGACCAACAACGGTCCGAACCATCACATTCCGCCTGATAACCGTAGACTTTGTTAGGCTCGACATGGCAGCGGAACATGATCCCCGAGTTCGCTTCTCCCGCCGGCAGATTAATTTCCGCGTAGAGGACGAAGTCAGAGTACTCTTGCTCGCTCACCAGGAAGAACTTCTTATCAGCCGTCAAATGGATCTCGTTATCCATGACTTTGGCTTCGCCGTAGTCATAAGGGTTTCGCCAGCCGTCCAGATTCTTGCCATTAAACAGCGCGGTAAATCCGAGGCCCTTTATCTGTTTGTTCAGCTCCTTGAGATCGTTTGCCTGCGTCATAATCCCTTCCGTTGAAAGCGGCCAATCGTCGGTGCGAAAAATGGATGCCGGCAGTCCGCCCGAGTTCACCAAATTGGCGCCTTCGGGATTCGAAGCCCACGCGTAACGCACCGCAACAGGCTGTGGTACTTCGCTGCTGCTGATCTTAACGGTGTCAGCGGAAACAATTTCGGCCTTCGCCCAGTGCCATTGGTGATCCTCTCCGGCAACTTCAAATCGTTTTAGTTCACCTCCGTCGCGCGATTTCAGTCCCGTGCCCACGTGGTCAAAGGTCACCATAACGTGGTCGCCGGCAACCTGGTGAGACTTGTAAAGTGGCGACGAGAAAACTTCCAAGTCTTTTCCATAGTGTTTCTTAAGCGCCAACAACGACAGGCGGTGCCCAACATCCCGTTTATTGGATGGATGAATGTTCTTCTCCAAACCAATGTCGTTGATTACCGCGATGCCACAGCCCGGGACCGTTTTGGCCACTTGCGATTGAACGTTCTGCAGCTCCGCCCAATCGTCGGGCACGCCCGCTTCGGTGCTGACTTTTCTGAAGTTTGCCAGTTGGACGATGTAAAACGGAAGATCGTCCGCCCATTTTTCTCGCCAGTCTTGAATCAGCGCCGTTAACAGACTCTCGTACTGCATCGCACGGCCTGTATTGGATTCGCCTTGGTACCAGATCGCCCCAGCGATTGCATAATGAGTCCACGGCGCAACTTTTTGATTGTAAATCGCAGCAGGAAAACCGGGGTTTAGTTTCGGTCGCACTTTGAGCGTCGGACGGCGAGGAAGTTTGGGCTTCTTCCCCGGCTCTCCTTCGGCGCGAAGTTGCTCACATTTCTTCTCCCATTTCTCCATGGCAGCAGTGTACTTTTGCTGCGCCGTCTGTGGATCGTAGCGCGCGTCGATCTTGTCCCACTCCTTGAGCAATGGGCCGGCGGCGTCGACGGTCAAAAGTTTTTCGCGACTGGTGAAAGCTTCCACCCGTTTCCCTCCCCATGATGTATCCACCAATCCAATCGGGACTTTCAGTTCTTGGTAAAGTTGTTTGCCAAAGTGAAATCCGACAGCAGAAAAATCAGCGACCGTTTCAGGAGTTGAAACCTGCCAAGTACCTTCGCAGTCCGACTGAACACTCTCAGCGGTTGCACTCTTGGTCTTGAACAATCGGATCATCGGCAAGTCCGCATTTTCGATTGCTGGATCTTTGACTTTCTTCATCGTCCATTCCATGTTCGATTGTCCGGAGCACATCCAGACCTCACCCACCAGAATGTCGTTGATCTCAATCGCGCTTCCATCGGAACATTCGACCTTCATGCTGGCGGGTTCAGCGGAAATGGCAACCGGGGCAAGTGTTAGTTTCCAATGCCCGTCTTCGTTAGTGGTCGTTTGAAGATCTTGATCCCCAAAATTGACTGTCACGGTCGAGCCAGCTTTGGCGGCACCCCAAATCGAAGTTGGTTTCCCATGCTGCAAAACCATGTGGTCGGAAATCGGTGAGGCCAAGTCGAGCGCTGTTGTGTCCTGCTGCGCCTGGCACAACGTGGGAGAGAAAAACAAAAGCGCGATCAGCAAGGCATATTTCATTGATGTTTCCAGCAAGTGTTGGGGACGAACCTATATCGTACCTCATATTATATCACTGCGAAAACGAGATCCATTGAAGTAAAGAGACCAAACCGAATGCCGGTCTTCCAGTTGCCCCACTTTAATGCATGAAATCGGACAGTCTCTTGTTCCGATTAGCCGTTCGATGATGCTACAAGGGAGCACTGTCCGCTGAGCACGTTCGTCGCGCAAGTTCCTTTGGGTAGGCCAAAAGTAAGGATAAGCCCCTGTCTCTGCCACTCGTTGGGCTTGGCCGCAGCCGCATTACCCGCCGCTGTTGACGAAGCCCGAATTCTTTGAGTCCTTCGCAAAGATCCTCGTTCCCGGTGAGTATCAGCCTGTCAACGGAAGCTTTTACGCAGCCCGAACAGGCAGATTTTGCAGGGTATATTCATGTATGATGCCCGTCTGATTCGAAACTTATTTATACTATTGCATATCCCGTTACAGTTCTTTCCACCAGCTAAACGTTTCCCCCCTAGCCAACAGGGATCTGCAGGAACCAATTCCAATGAAAAGCAATCCGAAAACAAGACGCAAGCCATCCAAAGTTTCCTACGGCAAGCTTGAAGCTCGAAAAGTTCTCACCTCCGTCGTCCTAAATGGGAGTCAGATTCAAATCGCAGGTGACGCGACCGATAATGTCGCCATCGTCTCACTGTCTGACGATGCATCGGAGTATGTCGTAAGCCTGGATGGTAATGAAACTAGTTTCAATGAAAGCCTTGTCTCTACAATTCGCTTTCGAGGTTGGAATGGCGACGATCGTTTTGTGAATCAAACGAATTTAGTATCCAGTGCTTTCGGTGGACTTGGCAATGACTCCTTAACCGGTGGAACAAACCTTGACTTTCTCCAGGGAGAAGACGGGGACGACACCCTACGAGGTCTGGCCGGAAACGATATCCTTTTCGGTGGCTTGGGGAACGACCAACTTTTCGGAAGCTTTGGTAATGACCGGCTAACTGGTGGTGGCGGTTCCGATGAAATATTTGGCGGCGGTGGCTTGGACCAGATCAGCGGAGGCCAAGGAGCCGATACTCTTTCTGGTGGTATTGGGGCCGATGAGATCAATGGCGACGGCGGAGACGACTACATCTCTGGCGGAGCTGGCGCCGACATGCTCTTTGGTGGAACGGGCAACGACACAATACTTGGGTTTGCAGGGGCTGATGAACTCTTTGGTGGCGGGGGCGACGATTTTCTTTCAGGTGGGAATGAAGGCGATCTAATCCTAGGTGGACTCGGAAATGACTACCTTTACGGCGGCGCTGGTGGCGACAATTTGGTTGGCGACGGTGGAAACGATTGGCTGTATGGCGGCTCTCAACAGGACCGACTAAATGGTGGAACCGGATTCGACAGACTCATCGGTGGTACAGCATCGGATACATATTTTTCGGACAACATAGATTTCATTGATCTTCAAGCCGATGATGCAATCACGAACAGCCTGATTGTCAGCTCGACCGACACTCCAATTAATTTAGCCTTTAATCGCCATCGCCCTGAACTCACGTCGTTTCTTGACGTTTATGAGCCTCTTACAATTACGGACATCAATGTGCATCTGAGTATTACTCATGCGAATTCAGAGGATCTCAGAGCGATTCTAACGTCACCTGCTGGAACATCGGTAACTCTGTTCGATCGTGAAGGTACTAGAAACGGAATCCACTTCGCAGACACGATCTTTGATGATGATAATGGTCGTAGGATCACATTCGCCCTTAACCCATTTGGTGGCACTTTCCAACCACGAGGCTTTTTGTCTAGCTTTGATGGTGAGACGTCTGCCGGAACATGGCAACTACAAATCATTGATGTGTGGAATAATAGTGATATCGGCACGCTTAACAGCTGGTCATTGCATTTCAATACTGAGTAGAACTCATTTGCCTTTTTGCAACTGCGCATGTTTGTTAATTTCAGGTAGGAAAAGAACCAGCGGACAGAAGGGGTTTGGCCAATTTCTGGAGCTGTTTAGAAATTTCTCCAAGAAAATGCATTAAATGAAGCTGAAATCAGGGGCAGCTGTTGAACCGAAATGGTCAAAACCTTGCTACAATAAATGTTGGCCTGTTTCGTTTTTTGAGCGTGCAACGGAAAGCTCGTCAAGTTATTAGTTCGCGCTAATTCGCCCTCCCCAACCCCACCCCCGGATTATCTGATAGCTGACTATATGGCTTCGCCTTTGAAGAAAAACGTCACACTCGCGTTGGCAATTCTGACACTCGCTGTACAAGCCCAGTGCGTGTTCGGGCAACTACTAACAACATCAAGGGACGTTATTGCTATCAACGATGCCTTGCAAACGATCAGAATCAATGGGGTAACGACCAGTTACGACTCAAACACGCCCCTCGTTCGGATTGCCGACACCGGCGGTGACGATGTACTCACATACTTGTCCGGACCAGGGCCCGCTAAAGGAATTTTCATTCCAAACCACGTTATCTTTGACACACCAAGTGGAACGAGAATTGTTATCACTGGCGTTGAGTCCGTTCGTTTTAATGGCGCAAGCGGTGATGACACGGCCGAATTCTACGGAACAACCTCAGATGATGAATTTGTTTCCAGCGTCGGTTCGGCGCGAATGACATCGGGCACGTCAACCTTCGAAGTCTCTGGAGAGATTGATGTCTTAACCCGGGGAGGAGGAGGTAACGACTTTGCTCTAGTACACGGCTCTGCTTTGGATGATGTTGTCGACATCATTTCGATTGGAGAACAAGCCTTCGTGGAACGCCCTGATGCAACAATCAGCATTTTGGGTTTTCCAAGAGTTCAAATCAACGCAGACCAAGGCGGCTTTGATTCAGCAACGATTGAAGATTCACCCGCCACCGACATGCTGGCAATGGAGGGCCCGGATACGATCTTCATTACCCCAAGCACTGAAATTGACCTCATGCACTTTGAAGAGGTTGATGCCAACTCGCGCAACGGCGGGATGGACATGGTTGAGTTTCATGACATACCTTCAGAGTTCGACGAATTTTCTGGAGCCACAACTGATGCTGACCCTTCCTGGTTTATTTCAGCGGAAACACTCTCGCACTTTGATGGATCAAACTACTCCAACATCGCAAGGAATTTTGAATTCACAGACTACTTCCCCAACTATGTTGACTCGCGAATGCGAATTATCGACAGCGTTGGAGATGATTATATCGCCGACCCAAGAGAAGATCACAGCAGAGAAACGACTCTGGAACGAAGAGGCATCGCCATTTTTAACTATCTTAACCGACGGGGCATTGCGAACACGACTATATACATCGCCAATCGTGGCGGGTTTGATACCGTTGACGGTTTCAATGTCGCGTCGGCAATTGGGGACGCTTTTCCCTCGGCAGAGATCGACCAGAATTCAATTTCATCTTTTGGCCCCGAAAGACTTCGTTTGCAGCCGAGGGATGCGGACGTTTACTTCGCTAAAAAATGTCTCATCGCGCGTGATGCCGAGCAAATGAATTTCCATGCGGATACAGAGTGTAACTTAAAATGTCTGGACTCTCGTGGTAATGACGTTTTTGTTTTCGATGCGGATACTCAGAGAATGGAGCTGCAGTACCCAAACCGAACCATCGTGGCTACCGGAGAACTGGTGATAGAGGCTCAATCAGAAAACGGCGGTGACGACCAATTTGTTTGCCACAGCAGAGGAAGTAACATAGTAGTGAGCCACCTTTCGGTCGACTTTGTTCAACCAAACGCGACCTTTCCCGCATTGGCTCGTCATAGCGCGACGGGTTTTGCCAGCATGAGGATCGACACCGATGGCGGATCCGCCAGTTATGTAGACTCGCCGGGATTTGATCATGTGAATGCGTTCGGGAATGTTATTGAAATTGATAGTGGAAGTAGTCATATTGAAATCTTCGACGCTCCAAACTTCACATCCGGTGGTTCCAGTGGTGGTCCGAACACGGCAACCATTGCGAGTACATCCAACGTCAGCTTCAGGCTTCCGCCGGGCAACTGGGATCGTGTCACTTTTCTAGGGGATATCAACCAAGACGGCGAAATCAACTTTTTAGATATTGCCCCTTTCATCTCAGTTCTGACATCGTCCGGATTTCAAGACGAAGCAGACATGAATCAAGATGGTGTAGTGAACTTACTGGACATCAATAGTCTTATTATTGGGCTCCGTTCGCAGTGACTTCCGGCAGCAAGGCGTTACCGATACTTGTTGCGGAGGCCTATTTTCCAGCAAGGTTTCCTTTGTCGACTGAGCGGTATCTAAAACGCTCTTATGGATCCAACTCTTTTGGCGCGACAAGGGAGCACAGTTCGCTGAGCACGGTCGTCGCGTAGGTTCCTTTGGGTAGGTCGAAGGCGAGAATAAGATCCTTTCCCCGCCACTGGGTGCTAGTTGCGCTTGGGCGCAGCCGCATTACCCGCCGCTGCTGACGTAGACCGAATTCTTTGAGTCCCTCGCAAAGATCGGCGTGCTGAGCGACGATTTCGCTTTCTAATTTCAAAACGGCGGTCGCGCTCAGCTGCTCGCCGGCGCCCCATAACGGAGCCGTTATCTCGAGCTGATGCGTCTGAAAACGTTCGATTTCGTCGCCGCGTTGCTTGCTCGGTAGGATGATGCTGCGATTGTCCGCGAAGCCGTAGACTTCTCCGACCAAAGGCGTGCCCCAAGTCCCGTTGGCAACGCGCGCCGCAACCACAGCGTTGAAGATTTCACTTCGCGCCGCGGACAAGAACAATCCGCGCAACAAGCGGTCGTGCACCTCTAATTCTCCACGCATCAAAGCCCGGGCTTTGTCCACGTTATTACCGTCACGGCCGAATCGCTGCTGCCCAAAGTAGTTGGGAACGCCATGTTCGCAAATCGTCCGCCAGCGCTGGTTCATGTCCGCCGCGCTGAAACTACATTGCCGCAGCCGGATTTTGAAGCGGTTTCCCTCATGCACACCGCGCCGCAGCTTGCGACCGTTGCGAGTGATTTTGAGGACGCGCAGCCCTTCGGTGTTACACTGTTGGGCTGGTGGAGATTCTTGTCCGGGCAAGTGGACGCTGAACCATTGACGCGTGATGGCGTTGCGATCCTTAAGACCACAGTGACTTACCAAACGCTTGCGAATCCCCAATTGTTCAGCGATCAAACCCGCGGCTTCATTGCTGGATAGTTGACGTTTCTCAACCCACAGCAAGCAATGCTCACCCTCTCCCGATGGCGTGAAGCCAAGCAGTTCCTCGACCTGAAAGTCTTCGGGGAAAGCTCGGAAAACAGCAGAGCCAAGTGAGCCTCCATGCCGCTTGGGAAGCGTTTCAGATGGGATACCGGTTTGCAATTTGAGAAAGGGGAATTGGTGTTGTATTGGATGGACGAGCAAGTACGAAGTATACCGGAGGGAACCAAGAGGACGAAACAATCTCTTCTCAAATACTGGAATGCCAAAGGATCGCTCCTTACAATGAGTGATAGATGCCTACACCGCACCAGTCTTGTGGCGAAAGTGCATTTCATAGGCAAACTCACTTCTTTTAAGGAACCGTCAGATGATAGCGCAATCCAAGAGCTGGAAGTATTGCTTCTTCACCGTAGTTGCTTTTGGTTTCGGGGTACTGGTTGCCAATTCCGGTCAGGCTCAATTTTACTCGATCAATGCAGGTACCAGTTTTGGTACCAACGGTGTGAATGCGGGTACCGCAGAGCCGACCCTCACGGACAACATGGACGGAACTTTCACACTTGCCAACGGTGCCGACAGTGGAATTGGTAACGCAGTATTCATTGACAGTTCCGACGCGGGATCAATCGGCTCTCTCTGGGGAGGCCCACTGACTCGAGACGTTTTCATCACAGTTTTTGGAACCGTTACTTCGGCCGACATTGACTACAATTCCAACGGCGTTGAATTTGGATTGGTAAGCGCCGCTGGATTTCGCGCAGGGCCCAACTTGTTGTTTCAAATAGACGCCGATGGTGCACGTGGCGGACTGGCACCTTTTTTTGGCACGCCTAACCCCAACGCCGACATTGATCGCGCTCAGACTCCGGGAATTGTCGAAGCAAGTTTGAACGACGGCTACAGTTTTGTTGCAGATTACAGTGCGACCGATATCTACTTTACGGTTTATGATATCGTCACCGAAAACGAAGTAGGCACAGAACCAGTTGGTGCTACCCAGTTTGCATTTTCGCTGAGCGATGCAGTCGAAGCCGACCCGTCTTTGGCGAGCGTTCTGGATGATTACGTCGCCAATTTCCCGACGCTGGTCGGGGATTCATTCGTTTATTTTTCACACCAAAGCAGTGGCGGCGGAAGCTCGACTACATTCAGTCAGTTGGAGATTGCTTTTGGAGTTGTTGATTATTTTTATGGGGATATCAACTTAGACGGCGCCATAAACTTTTTAGACATCGGCCCATTTATAGACCTCTTGGCCACTGAAGAGTATCGAGGGGAAGCGGATTTCAATCTTGATGGGCAAGTTAACTTCCTGGATATCGCACCTTTCATTCAAATCTTAGGCATCGGTGCATAACAGGCGGCAGGACTATTTGCCGCGTTCACGATTCAATCAGCGCAAGCATTCCTTCCGGCAAGACCTCCCCATTGCCACAAATTACCAGTTTCGCCCAAACAAGTTTACCTCAGTGTCCCGCACTATCTCTTTTGCCGTGGACGAGAGGTTTTCCAACCACTAATCTTAATGATTCAGTCCGTCCGCACCGCGCATCTGTCCAAAAAGCGACCACTCTTTACGCATGAGCAAACGTGTCTACTCACTACCGGTCCCCTTCTTTGGAAGCGTTGCGCTTTTAATTCTGTGCTGCTTTGCATTTTTGGTGCCCTTCGCCGGACGTGGTGCGCGGTTGGCGTTGGACGAGATGGTCAACAATGTTGCCGATTGGTTGCCTGACGACTATCAAGAAACCAAAGAACTTAACGAGTTTAAAAAGTACTTCTTTGGCGGCGGGCAGTTCGTCGTTATCAGCGGACCGTGGTGTCGCGATGGTGATCCGACCTACGTCAATCTCAAACGCAAGATCTACGAAGAGTCGTTGGCCTATGAGAAGGAACTGATCCAGCAAGGCCGCACCGAAGAGCTGCGGGCTCACCGCAAAGGCGACGAACTGGGGCTGCTGTTTGCCGATAAATATCATCAAGATTGGGGCGAACAGAACGAAAAGTGGCTGCAGGGCCGCGATAAGCAATGGTACTTCATCAACCGGCGGGGCGAACTTTTTCGCTGGGATGGGAAATCGAACATTGCCGAAGGTATCAGCCGTTGGTTTGAACGAACACGCAACGGAAAAAATAAGGCGATCGGCACGTACATCGATACGTTTGGGTTAGAGCCCGATGATCGTTTGGGCATCAAAAACAAGTTCTACGAAGACCCGCTGAAGCTTTGCTGTCGTCCGTTTAAATCCGTCACCTCTGGCCCAGAAGTCTTTGATCAGTTGGCCGGCCCTGACGGTTCGTTGCGTGTTCTGAAAATGGGCGAATCGGACCGTTCAACTTTCCAAGCAAAGATGGAAGCCCACAACCGGCTGACCGGCGCTATGTTCGGGCCGACGCCGCACACGAGTTTTGTTTGGACGTTTCAATCGCTGCTTCAGCAGGTCGACGACGATCTAAAAAAGACGTTGAGGTCCGAACCCGCGTATCAAAGTCGATTTGATGAGTTTCTCAAAGCCAAGATCGCCGAAGATTTCGACGGTAGCTTGGATAAATTGCTGCATGCCGCTGCCGACAAGCGTCTGGAGCTGTGGTATCAACTTTGGTTTCAACTGGAGCTGGAAGCGCCGCCGCGCCAAACCTGCTTGGTCATCACGCTCAACGAACCAGTGATGGAAGAATTGGCTCGCGCCGTCGGCCGACCGCTTCTGGGCAAGCCGCGCGGGCGGTTGTTGGAACTGGCCACCGGCAGCTGCGGCATCAGCCCGCAACATGTTGTCTTGGGCGGCCCGCCTGTGGACAACGTTGCGATCGACGAAGAAGGTACAATCACGTTGGTCAACTTGGTCGGTTTGTCCGCCATGATTGGCATCACGTTAGCCTACTTCAGTTTCCGCAACGTGCGGATCACGATGATGCTGTTCATCACCGGCGGCGTCGGCGCGATGGCCAGTCTTGCTTACGTCTGGTTCGGCGGCGAAAAGATGGACGCGATTTTGATGTCGATGCCGTCGCTGATCTATGTCCTGGGGCTCTCCGGAGCCGTCCACATCGTGAACTATTATCGTGACGCCTGCCACGAACACGGCCACAAAGCTGCCGCCGAAGCAGCGATCGCGCACAGCTGGTTCCCGTGTACACTGGCCGCCTTCACGACGGCGTTGGGGCTTGGTTCGCTGTACATCAGTAATTTGGCACCGATCTCAAAGTTTGGGCTTTTCTCCGCGATCGCAACGGTCGCGACGCTGGTTATCCTCTTCACATTTTTACCCGCCGCGTTGACGGTCTTTAAACCGGGCTATCGAAAACTGAACCGAAAGAACGGTCGAAAAGGCGGTCACGCACAAACCAACAGTGGCATCTCCGCAGCCGTCACCAATTTTTGGCAGCGCGTTGGCGTCTTCGTAATGCGGAACTACACCGCCTTCAGCATCATTGGTGTGTTGGCGATTGCGGTGGGTGCTTACGGCATTTGGAACAAAATCGAAACGCAAGTCCACCTGTTGAAGATGTTTGATCCGGGCGCGAAAATCCTCCAAGATTATCGTTGGCTGGAAGGAAACTTGGGCGAGCTGGTTCCCGCCGAAATCGTCGTCAGCGTCGAACCATCGGCTCAGCAGGAAGTCTACAAAGAGACGATTGAGGACCAGGAAAAGAAAAAACGCGAGGCTTTCGCCAAACGGGAAACGCAACGCCAGATCGAAAAATTCGGTAGCGTCGCCGACGTTGACGTGGCTGAAGAGGACGCGCCGCCGTTTGAATTCGATCCTGCCCAACAGAAAGAATATTCACGGCGTTTGTCGATGTTGGAACGCGTGCAACTTTCGGATCGCGTTCGGACACAGTTGGAGCGCTATTTTGGGCCTGACGGATTGGGAATTGTGGGATCGGGACTGTCGACCGATGTCTTTGTGCCGTTGAATGAGTTTTCATCGACCGATCCCCTGACGCGCAAACTATCCAGTGCTCAGTTATACAAACGGCGCGGCGAAATGCTGGAACAGGAATACTTAGCCGTCGCCGACGAAGGCCAGTCACGGCCCTTGGAGCAGCTACAGGGCCGCGAACTTTGGCGGATCAGCATCCGTTTGGCCGCGCTCAGTGATGTCGACTACGGACGATTCATTAACGATATGAAATCGGTCATTGAACCGATCAACAGCGCTTACCGCTATCGTCGTCAGATTTTGAAGACATTACAAGAAACGCAAGAAGATGGTCGCGCACAAGACGCGACGGTGTTGGTGTTGGGTGGCAAACCCGAACTGTCGCAAGAAGATCTTGACATTAAAGCACAGTTCGAAGCCGGAGTTCCGCGCGACGAATTGATCAACCAAACGAACATCTTCGCGACGACGCTGAAGAGCCTGTTGGCCGACCGTGGCATCACCAAGAGCCCGAAGTTAGTTTGGGTGGATCCAGAAAAGTACAGTCTTAAAAACCCTGATCTGACGCCCAAAGAAAAAGATCAGCTGACCAGCTTCTTTGAAATCAAGAAGTGGCGAGAGCGTATCCGCAAGAGCGATTGTGTCGTTTTGATCGAGGATAACGAGCTATTTGATGTGGATTTGATCAAGCAGAACGCGACTCATTTGATTGACTGTCGCGAACATAAATTCTTGATCGACCCGATAACCAAAGATCCAATCGCTGGCATGAAAACGGCAACCGAGCGCAAAATGGCCGGCGAAGATGTCGAAATCACAACGATCTACACCGGCATCATCCCCATCGTTTATAAGGCTCAGCGCGCCCTGCTGTGGAGTCTGATCGAAAGTATTCTGCTTGCGTTTTTCATGATCACCTTTGTGATGATGCTGCTGCTGAGGGATTGGGACCGCCCGTTTGAACGCGGCAACTATTTGAACATCCGTGGCGGGCTGTTGGCGATGATTCCCAATGTATTCCCCGTTGTGGTCGTTTTCGGATTCATGGCTTACAAAGGAATCAAGGTCGACATCGGTTCGATGATGACCGCCAGTGTTGCGATGGGTGTCGCGGTGGACGACACGATTCACTTTTTGACGTGGTACCGCCAGGCGCTTAAGAAAGGCTTGGAGCGATTGGAGGCAATCAAAGTCGCTTATGCCAAAGTCGCAACCGCGATGACACAAACGACCTTGATTGCCGGATTTGGTTTGTCCGCATTTGCCTTTAGCACATTCACGCCGACGCAACGTTTCGGTACGCTGATGCTATTCCTGCTGGCGGCTGCACTGGTCGGCGACCTGATCATTCTTCCGGCGGTACTGGCCAGTCCACTGGGCAAGTACTTCAGCAAGATTCCGCCTCCGGATTCCGACGATGACGCCGAATCAGTCGAAGACGTCGATGACTCCCAACCCAATCTTCGTTTGTTGGGCGATGATTCTCTGACAGGGTAGGGCGGTCGAATTTCAGCCTGCTTCTAGAATCTTTTGTTGGCGAACGCTTTGATCTTTGCGCGATGTGCCCCGCGAAAACTTGCTAGCAGGCCTCCATGTTCCATTCTTGGCTTGCCCTTGGCAGAGAGTTTCTGTACTTACGGCTTAGAAAACCCAACAATCGGGGCCAAGGATGGACCAAAAGTTGCAAAAATCGCCAAATAACTCATGCGCTGACCGACTCGCACATCACACTTGCGGACCGCGCGTCCCTTGCCGTCGTACGTTCGGAACCGCTCCGAATCGCTTCGCAATTTTAACCCTGTTCACGCTGACGCTGCTGACCGGCTGTCAGATGGGACAATCGTGGCAGGATTCCGCGTTGCCGATTCCACCGCAAGTGCTGGACGAAGAAATGCTTCAGAATGTACGGTTTCAGAACCCCGCGCTCACCGGTGGTCTGCCCGGCAGCACAGGCCCCGAACCCGCCGGCGGCCGAGTCCAGCGCGAAGAATCGGATATCTTGCCTGACTTTCAACAAATCGCAGATAGTAACCCCGAAGCGCGGCCGGACATCATCAAAGACGTACAGATCACCGGTAACCAAACGCTACCCACCCATCATCTAACGCGCAACATTCGCACGCGTCCGGGTCGATACTTTGATCCCGACAAACTTCAACAAGACGTCAACGCGCTCTGGAGGATGCCGGAAATCGCGCGGGTCAAAGGCCCTTATGTGGACCGTCAACCCGATGGCGTCGTCATTCGAATCGAAGTCATCGAACGCAATCGACTGACCAAAGTGGAATACATTGGCAATCGAGGAATCTCGGACCGGACGCTATCAAAACAAACGGGACTGGAGAACGGAAGCCCTCTGGACGTTCACCAAATTCGCACCGCGAAGACTAAGATCGAAGAATTCTATCGCGAAAAGGGTTACCCGCGCACGCAGGTCGAAGTTCTTGACGGCAACGATAACGATGATTCCAAGGTTACGTTTCTGATCCACGAAGATCAGCAACAGCGGATCTGGAAAGTCAACTTCGAGGGAAACACGATTGCAACCGAAGCCCGTCTACGCCACATCGTAAAATCGAAACCCGGCTACTTCAAGGTCTTCGGAGGGTTGGCTCAGCGTACTCTGATCGATCAAGACGTTGATCGCGTCACCGAGTACTACCGATCGTTGGGCTATTTTAACGCTCAGGTTGGACGCGAAATCAGCGAAAGCAATGACGGTCGTTGGTTGAATGTTCGATTCATTGTCAACGAAGGACCGCGATATAAAGTGCGCGACGTCAAATTCATGGGCAATAAGTCTTACGACGAAACTGAACTGAAAAAATTGCTGCAGCTAAACCCCAGCGGAGAAATGCCAGTCTTCGATGCGACGCAGCTGAACGAGGATTTGACCGAGGTGCGTGATCTGTACGGCAGCCAAGGCTACGTCTTCTCCAACGTTGCGGTCGAGACTCGTTTTCTGGAAGAACCCGGCATGTTGGACCTGGTCTACAAAATCAAAGAAGGAAAACAGTATCGTGTTGGACAGATTAACGTTCATTACGAAGGCGGCAACTCTGTCACCAAACGCCAAGTCGTGCTCAACCGGATGACGCTGAAGCCGGGTGATTTGATTGACGTCCGCCAGATTGAAAAAAGCAAAACCAAGCTGTCGGGATCTCAGATTTTTGCTTCGGGTCAACCAGGGGCCGCATCGGGGCCAACGATTGTCGTCAAACCACCGGAACTTAAAAAACTGGAACAGATGGCCGGCGGTGACGGGGCTGATGGGATCGGTGGTCCACCAAGGCGTAGTGCTAACCGAGGTTCAGGTGGAAGCGGAACACGGTCAGGCGGAAGTGGATTCCGGTAACTCAACATCAACGTGACTGTGGCTGAAGCACCAGCACATCACGCACCGACCAGAAGATCGAACTGTTTTGAAATCGAACTGAATATTGACGAAACTTCCCCCACATCGAACTATGCAACTCAACACTCACAACCTCAAGATCGGCAATTCATTTTCCGAACTGAGAAAATGGATTGGTTTCGCAGCACTGATGGTGTTGTTGGTCGGATCAACCGGATGCGCAAATGGCAGATTGGGTTCGATGTATTCGTCACGTCCTATCGTGGCCCCGCCCAAGGCAGGCGATATCCCGACTCCGATGCAACTTAAGTATCAGTCCCAGCAATCAGTTCAAACCGATAAAGAATCTCAAACCCTGTCAAACGTCGGTCGTGAGAAGGAAATCACAACGGTTGCCTATCGGCCCGATCCCCAAAACGTATCTCAACAAAACATCTACCGCGGACAAAGCCCCGACAATGCATTTTGGTACGGCAACCGCCCAAACGGTGCCCCGCAGAACGCTCAACCAGTCCAAAGCAACACTCAACCGGGCCAAGTTGGCAACGCGGTTTTCAACCAACCTGCCGTTCCCAGCAACAACACCGCCGCTCAGATACCAGCCGCAGCCAATACCGGTGGCAATAACGTTCAACAAACCGCGTACCAGTATCCTGAACTGAACACGCCGGGTCGACAATTTATTCCCGGCAACGGCCTACCGTCACCCGATATCGGTTCTCCCAACACGCTGAATTCATTGGTTCAACCTTTTGAACGCGGCGGTAACGCGTCGATTCCTTACTATCCGGCCGCCGATTTTGCTGATCTGGATGTCACGATTTCGCAAACGAATACCGGGCGTATCAATATCGGTGGAGCCTATAACTCGGACAACGGTATCGTTGGCCAATTCACAATCGATGAGAAAGACTTTGACATCACCCGAGTGCCGCGCAGTTTCGGCGACATTCTTGACGGCACCGCGTTTCGCGGAGCAGGGCAGCAGTTTCGATTGGAATTAGTGCCGGGTCAGGACATCCAACGTTATCTGGTCAGCTTCACCGAACCCTATTTCCTTAACACAGACTTCTCCTTTAGCGCAAGCGGTTATTACTTCGACCGGCGCTATTTGGACTATGATGAAAACCGTTTCGGTGGCAGGTTTAACTTCGGACGCAGACTCTCACCGGACCTGTCGATCAGCGCCGGTGTGAGAACTGAACGTGTGGAAGTTGATGCCGAAGCGTCTGACATCGCTCTTTCTCCCACACTTAGTGACAACATCGGTAAAAGCAATCTCAACGTCGCCAACGTAGGATTAATTCGAGACACACGCGACCATCCTTTCTTGCCTACCGAGGGTAGTTATCTATCGGCCACATACAGTCAAGCGTTTGGTGATTTTGATTACTCGCGCGGCGATCTTGAATATCGCCGTTATCGCTTGATGTATCAACGTCCTGACCGATCCGGACGGCACACGATCAGCTTCGGTAGTAAGTTGGGCGTTTCCGGCAGCGACACGCCGCTATACGAAAACTATTTTGCAGGAGGTTTTTCAACCATCCGTGGTTTCGATTTCCGCGGTGCATCCCCCAGTGAAGGTGGAACGGAACGCATCCGCGTCGGTGGACGGTTCCAATGGCTGAACACGCTGGAGTACATGTTTCCCGTTACCGCCGACGACATGGTCAAAGGCGTTTTGTTTTGTGACTTTGGAACGGTCGAACAAGACGTTGAGATCAATTCGGAAAACTTTCGCGTCGCCCCCGGTTTCGGATTTCGCGTTCACATGCCCGCCGCTGGAATCGGTGCTCCGCTGGCGTTTGACTTCGCGTTCCCCGTTTCATCATCGGAGTTCGACGAAGAAAGAGTCTTCAGTTTTTACTTAGGCGTGCTGAGATAGCGTAACAGCGCTGAATCGAATTCAATTGCCGAAGATCTGTCTCACTCCGTACGCGTTTAACACCCCGATCCCCGCGTTTTGAATTTGCTCTCTGCGCGAGTGCCTGAGAATCAAAAGATCACCTGCGCGGATTTGAACACGCTGCGTCGGATCGGCCAGAGCACGATTGACGTCGACGCGAATTGCTAATTGACTTTGGCCCGGACGCGGCCTGAGAATCAAGACTTCGGTTGGCGTGCGCTGGGGTATCACCGCAAATCCGTTTTGCCCTGCGGCACCCACAGATTGACCGGCCGTAGCGATCGCCTCCAGCACATCAATTCCGCGATCGCGCGGAAGCGGAAATTCGCCACCGCCCAGCAATCCGCCTGTGTAGTAAACCTCGGTATCACGCGGCTCGATCACGACGACATCTCCATCGTTAAGCCGAGCATCGGTTGGGCCAATTATGATGTTTTCTCCGGCGCGTTGTCGCGTAGGCACGGTGGTGACTCTTGTGCCATTGGGAGAATAAGCCGTTGGCTGCGCGTAACGATTGGAAGTGCTTTGGCTTGAGGCAGGAGTTCTAGCGTAGGAAGAACCGCCCATTGCCGTGCGTGGGAATTCGGAAAATCCCCGATTGTATTTTCCGCCAGATTGGTAACGGCCAACGGATCCCGCTTGCGTTCCGCCTGAGCGATAAATCCTCACATCCGAACGCGCGTTGACGCCCGGCAGACCTCCGGTTCGTGAAAGCGCGTTCAACAGATCGTTGTCACCTTCCGGCAGCCGCAATCGAGTCGATCGTCGGCTTTGGTCGGACCTTTGATTGACGATGCCGCTTCGTTGTCGGTTTAAGGTTGCCGATTGAGATTCGTCTCCACGCAAGACATAAACGCTGATCGTCCGCTTTCTCATTAACGAAACCATGATTCGATTTTCGCGTTTGAGGATCGGTTGGTCGGGATCCAGATACTTCGACTTGATCAGTGCTTCGGCCTGAGTGATCGTCAGTCCGCGGACGGCAATCGGTTCTACCAACGGCAAAGAAATCGTCCCATCATCACGAACCGGCACCGGATACCCGATGCTCGGCGGGAGATCACTATCAGGGTCAGGCAACTGGACGGGCGGCATTTCGTCCATCTTCCCCAGGATGCCTTCAATAAAAATCCCCAGCACATCATCCGTATCGAGATAGTACTTTTTGGACGGGCGATTGCGTAGCATCGCGGCTTCGACCGGCGACGTTTGAACGCGCTGCGTGTACGAGCGTGGGAGTTGGCTGGCCGGGACTGCGGGAATGGGGCGATTAAAGATTTGCGCTTCGGAAGATTGCACAAAGACCTGCCCAAAACAAACGATCACCAGCAGCTTGAAAATTTTCAGCATAGTTTTAAAACCATTGTTCGTAGTGGACGACGTTAGGAGTCCGGCGCTTCGATTGACCGTTGTTTTTTTGGTGTGGCGAAAAATAAAGACTGAGACCAGAAACGTTTTTCATTAATAAAGTTTAAATGGAGGGGCTGGACTCGTGGCCTCGTCCACTACCCCATATTTTCCGCGCCCCAAAATTCTTCTTCGACCGAGTATACTATTGCTGCGATGAAAAAAGAAAAAGAAAAATCGAATTCGGCGCTGCCGGTTGTTGAATGTTCGGGCTGTGGCGTGTGTTGTTTCCACATGGGATACCCTGCTTTCATTACTCCCAAAGATCCCCTGTCCGCTGCCGAAGTGGATCAACTGGAAGTTGAATCTGGGAAATCGTTTACGGCGCGTCGACGCGCTGAATTGTTGGCTGGTCACCCTGGCGAATCGCACTGGCATCAGTTGCCCGAGGATCTAAAACAACAATGGCTGGCTCACGTCGCTCAGTACCAACGTCCCGATTACGGAGACACGTTGGACACCTTCGACGGCCCCTGCACCTGGCTGGATTTGGAGACGCGCCTGTGTAAAAACCATTTATACCGCCCGAACGTTTGCCGCGATTTCGAAACCGGCAATCCCGAGTGTCTACAGTGGAGAGACGTCTATCAGGAAAAGATCGTCAAGGCTCCAAATTCCTAAGCCGCTATTTTGCTAGGCCAAGACTTCCCTTATTTTCAATTGCAATTACAAAACAAACGCGCCAGCGAGTGAGTCACCCCGGCGACTACGCCAAATGAAAACCCACTGTTTTACCCCGCCCAAACGGCGAACTCTTCAGAAACAACAATGACTTGACGTTGCTAGTAGTTCAAAGACTGATATGAAAACATTACCACTGACTGTCACGGGATCGGCCGTTTTGCTGGTCGTTGTCCTCGCTGGCGTGTTCGGAACGTCTACCGCTGACGCTCAGCCTCCCAACTTGCGGAATGTCTTCGGTAAGACGGAAGAGGTGGGCAAACCTTTGACGGTAACCAGCCGGTTCAAAATCAAGGAAGGGACTCGCATCGGCAACCTGTATGTCCAGGCCGTAATGGGCAATGGTTATCACTGCTATTCGCAGAATCATGGCGGTGTCGAAGTTCCATCTAGTTTCAAAGTACCCGCCTCGGATCAATTCCAAGTAGTCGGGCCGTTTGTTCCTGACGTTGAACCCCATGCCTATGAACTGAACGGTGAGCAACGGGAAGAATTCGAAGAACAAGTTACTTGGTCGGCGCCGATCGTGTTGGCCGATGGGGTTGAGCCAGCGAATCTTGAAATTCTGGCATCGTTCAAAGGGATGGTTTGCAACGCAGATGGCTGCCGGCCTCCGAAGACCATTAAACTGACGGCCGCGTTTGGAGGCTACGAAGCCGGACTGATGGTCGAAGCACCAGAAGAGAGATTTGACCCATCGGTGCTTTCGATTGTTGAAGAGGAAAAACTGGCAATTCGAACGGCCGAAACGCCAGAAGAACTTGCCGATCTGGCAGCTCTTTACGATGTCAATTCAAAAATCAAATATGAACGGCTGGATGGTTCGACGGGTACGGGCACGTTCTGGACGGCCTTGTTTGGCGCGTTCGTCGGTGGCATGCTTTTGAATTTGATGCCATGCGTTTTCCCAGTTCTGGGGCTTAAAGTAATGGGATTCGCAGTACAGGCCGGCAGCGATCCTAAGAAGATCAGAATTCATGGAATCGCATTCGCACTGGGTTTAATCTTTTCCATGTGGGTGTTGGCCGGTGCGATCCTGACCATCAAGGCGTTCGGCAACAACGTCAGCTGGGGCCAGCAAATGGGCAATGCCTATTTCGTTGGCGGGATTGTGATCATGTTGTTTGTGATGGGGTTGAATCTGGCAGGCGTGTTTGAAATGGGGTTGTTTATGACCCGTGTGGGTGGTGGAGAACAAAAACACGGTTACTCTGGATCCTTCGTTAGCGGAATCATTACGACTCTGGTGGCAACACCTTGTTCGGGCCCGTTTCTCGGAGCCGCGATGGGGTACACACTGGCTCAGGATTCCATTGTCGCATTGTTTCTATTTACGATCTTCGGGCTGGGGATTGCGATGCCTTACTTGGTGTTGTCGTTCTTTCCGGCGCTGATCAAAATGCTGCCCAAGCCAGGGGCGTGGATGGAAACATTTAAGAAACTGATGGCATTTACGTTGTTCGCCGCAGCGGCATTTTTTGCAAAAACGTTTGGAGCGATCACGGGAATCGACGGCATCGGGCTGTTGCTGATGGCGATGTGCGTGATCGGTTTGGCTGCATTCTTTTATGGGAAATACAGCCCAGCCTATGTAAAGGGAGGCAAGCGTTACCTTTGGGGGTGGGCGACTCCGCTGCTGATCGCCAGCGCAGGGATTTGGATGTGTTTCTCCGCTGCCAAGTACGATGCTCCGCAATTGATTTCTAAGGACGGTTGGACCGACTGGGCTCCTGGGCGCATCGAACATTCGCTGGCTGAAAACAGAAAATTGATCTGGGTAGATTACACCGCAGACTGGTGACTTACGTGTAAATTAAACGAGAAGCGTGTCTTCTCATCACAAGACGTACTGGACAAAATCGAAGAGCTGGGAATTGAACTGGTCCGGCTTGACATGACCAAAGAGAATCAGGTTTACCTTGCCGAACTCAATCGAACGGACTCAAAAAACATTCCCGTGAATTTGATTTACCCGGCCGACTATCCCAACAGTCCAGCCATTATGTTGCCAGAGGTGCTATCGCCGACGTTGGTCCTGAAAGTCTTGGAACGATTTACGCCTAAGTAAAAATGATGAAAGAATTTGGTGCTTTCTGCGATCAACGGAGAGTAACTCAGGACCTCAGCAGGAGCCCACTCAGCGGGCTTTCCTATCGCCGCGACAAAACTGGCTTCTACTTTCAATCTAACGGATTGGTGTTTTCTGCCATAGCTTTGGCCGGATTTGATGTTTCGTAGTGCAAGCTTGGTGAGATTTGCCGAACTGTCCGAATGACCGAGTTCAAACAGCCTCGACACCCTGCCACTAAACTCCGCCCAAAACCAGCAGCGTTGTGCCGCAGAATCCAGACAAAACCGGCCTCCGAAAATCAGTTCGCCGCCGTCTGCGTCCTTGATGCACCGACCAACGAAAACACTTGACCGTCCGCGACCGCAAACACGCGATCCGATGGCTGAGGTTTAATCCGATGCGTGCCCGTGAATTCGCCGAACGCAGGCAGCACTCCCACCGTTTCACTAAAATGAAAGCATGGAATCTTCGCCACCGAATCTCCTCCGGCGGCAAGGCTGACCGAGGGGTGGATGTGCCCGGCAAGTTTATAAATCCCCTCGGGCACGACCGTTTCTGGGTAATGACACAACGCCAATCCATCCACCATCAATGGTTCTTCAACGACCGTCAAATTCAGTTGATGGAAAAGCGTCCGTTGCCCCAGGTCGTGATTGCCTAGGATCAATGTCATTTCAATGTGCTGATACTTTTTTCGCCAGCTGGTCAGCTCGGACACAAAGTCCTCTTGGTAGCGCGAAGAGGAATGGCAAAAGTCGCCCAAGAAGTAGATCGACTGCGCTTGCATTTGTTCAATGGCATCGCTGATCTTCTTCAGCATCACATCGGTGGTGCCAGTAGGGACAGGAATGCCCCCATTTCGAAATGTAGCGGCTTTGCCAAAATGGGTATCGGCCAACAAGATGGCTTGTTGCGACGGCCAGAACATCATCTTATTGGGCAATAAGACAAACGACTGGTCAGCAATTTGAAAAGGTAGATGAGAGATGGTTCCGCTCCTTCAATGAAACACTAACAAAACTTAGACGCTTGGAAGTGTGAAACGCTTACAAGAAATTAGTCCTGCTCTCTGTCAGCGGCGGCTTCCAGAGTTTCTTGCATACGTTTGATTCTGTCAGACAACTTTTCGCTCGTCAAACGGTCTCGTAGCTGATCAACGATCAAAGGGAAGGCTAAAGGCGTGGGCCGCAACAGCTTACGAAAGATCAATTCCGATTGATTTAGCCTTGCCAGCGTTTGCGTCAAACGCACTTGTTCGAGTTTTTGCTCAAGCACTTCCCTCTGAGCCTGCTTCAACAGCAGATTGTCTGGATCATATTCTTGGAACACATCGAAAAACATGTTGCTTGACGCCTGCGTGTGCCGGGCACTGCGCTGTCGCTGGCCCGGATAGCCCTGTTTGATCAGACCGGCCACTCTAGCGATTTCTCGAAACTGGCGTTTTGTCATCTCCGACGCGTTGAGGCTGGCACCGATATCATCTGCAATATCATCAGTGCGGAGCAATCCGCGATCAATGGCCGCCTCAAACGGGGCCTCTGTCGGAGAACCCAGCGCGATCCCATAATCGTTCATGGCCATCGTGAACGAGATGGGCTGCATCTGCGACATGCGGTAGGCGATCAGCGCCGCCAAGCCCTCATGCACCAATCGGCCTGCAAAGGGATAAAGAAATAAATGGTACCCGTCGCGGTCCTTCAACGATTCGACCAAAAACTCGTTCATGTTCGGCAACACCGACCAGTTCATCTGGAGTTCGAGAATCGGACGGATGGCCTTCATCTCCGGAGATATAAATTTTCCTTCACGCGCCTGTTGCAGCTTCAAGCGGAACGCTTCGGCCAATTCGTTCGACAGCGGCATGCGTCCTCCCATCCAACGCGGCACCGTCGTTGATTTGCCTTTGGCTTTTTTGACCCAAGCCGCGTTGTCTTGGATTTTGATCAGTTCCAATAGTTTGCCGCCCAACCGAAATTTGTCGCCGGGCGAAACACGCGAGATGAAGGACTCCTCGACACTTCCAAGAGATCCGCCGTTTTGATACTTCACTTTCACCGACGCATCGCTGACGATCGTTCCCATCGACATTCGGTGTTCACGAATGACCTTTTTGTCGGTGACCACAAAACGATCGCCGACCAACTCGATCCGTCGAAAGTCCGGATAAGCGCGAAGTGTCTCGCCGCCACGAACAGCGAAATCCAGCACCCACTGCCACTGCGTTTGCGTCAGTTCCCGATAGGCCATGGTCGTCCGGACTTCTTCGAAAAGTTCTTCCGGTTTGAAACCGCCTCCCATCGCCACGGTAACGACGTGCTGGGCCAACACGTCCAGCGAAATCTTCAGCGGCACGCGGCTTTCAATTTGATTCGCGGCAATCGAATCTCGCAGGGCCGCCAGTTCCGCCAACTCCAGCGCGTGGGTTGGAACGAAAGTAACTTTGCTGGGCTTATTGGGTTGATGGCCTGATCGGCCGGCGCGTTGAACCAATCGCGCGTTCCCTTTGGGACTGCCGATTTGGATAACGTGGTCCACGACCGAAAAATCGACGCCCAGATCGAGACTTGACGTGCAGACACAGCACTTCAAATTCCCACCGCGCAATTGATCCTCGATCCAATGCCTGACTTGACGATCCACCGACCCGTGGTGCACCGCGATCTGACCCGCGAGATCCGGCATCATGTATAGCAGCGTGTGATACCAAATTTCGGTTTGCGACCGCGTGTTGGTGAAGACCAAAGTACTCCGATGGCGATCAATGACTTCGGCGACCTGTTTGCCCAATCGCGTTCCAATATGCCCCGACCACGGGAATCGCTCGATGCGTTCGGGAAGCAACGATTTGATCTGGATCTGTTTCTTTGCGTTGCTGCGGACCATGACGCTGCGATCGAGATGATCACTGCCGACGAGTGTTTCGAGTGCTTGGTCCAGATTCCCAATCGTCGCCGATAGTCCCCACAGTTTGACACTGGGTTTAAGATTCCGCACTCGCGCGAGGGCCAGTTCGGTCTGCACGCCGCGTTTGGATCCCAGCAGTTCATGCCACTCATCAACGATAATGCACTGAAGTTCCGAAAAACGCTGCAACGTATCGTCGCGCGAAAGTAACAGTGAAAAACTTTCTGGCGTCGTGATCAAAACATCTGGCAACGTTTTGCGTTGTTGATTACGAATCGCAGCCGAAGTATCGCCGGTACGTTTCTCAATCAACCACGGCAATCCGATGCTTTCCGCTGCGGCCTTAAGGCTGCTTTCGGTATCCGTTGCCAGAGCTCTCAGCGGTGTGATCCAAAGGACTCGCAATTGGCTGCCCTTGGGACGTTTAATGCGTGGGGCAGATTTTCGTTTGGCACGATTGAGCCGCCGAAGTGATTTCTCCATCGTCGAATTGGCGTTGGCAACGTCCGGAGCAGGTTGATCGGTGGGCTTTGGCGAGTCACCTACGTCGTTCGGATTTGATTCAAAGTCACTTGCGGTCAAGCCGTCGACCGCACGCAGAAGATCGGCGTCAGCAGCGATCGCTTCGATCACGGGACCGAGAAACACCGAAAGGGTTTTCCCTGTTCCCGTAGGCGCGTGCACCAAGCCATGTTTACCTTGAAGGTAAGCCTTCCATGTTTCGCGTTGAAATTTGAAGGGGCTGCGGCCCGTAAGTTTCATCCACCGTGCAACCGCCGTCAGCGCACGTTTTGTTTTACTGTTCAAGGCGATACTATTTTTGAAACGGATGAAAGAAGTGTCTGTGGAATAGAGAACTACCTGTGGATCAATCGACCAATATATCCGACGCACTGACGCACGGCATGTGTCTTCAGGTCGCTCTTTTACCGTTTGCGAAGGGAGCAATTAATTCGCTTTGAATCTCTGGCAGGAAAAATTGGTAACAATATCCGCTGGAATTAATCGAACTGGAATTGTCGGAAATACTCATCCGACATAAAAACAGTGTCTCTTTGGGCCTCACGGCAGCTAAACTGGTTTTGTGGTAATGAACTTTTTTTTCCCAATATGATTCACACACAAGTCACCCCATGAGTCTTGATCAATCCAATCCGGATTTTGATCTGACGCAGACAACGCTTCGTTGTAGCTGCGGCAATGACGTCTTAATGCACCAAAGGGTGGGTGGTTTTTGCGACGTCTGCAACAAAACGATCGCCGCCGACGCGCAGACCTTCGACAGTTCGGCGACCGTTTCGCTCAAAGAATTCACCGCCGACTCAAACCGATCCGAAGCATTCGCCGGAGACGATTCCTTTGAATTGGTAGGCGTGGATCCTCTGATCGGCCAATATTTTGGTCACTTCAAAATCATCAATCGTATTGGCCGCGGCGGCATGGGGCACGTCTATCGCGCGGTCGACATATCGCTTCGGCGTTTTGTGGCGGTGAAGGTGCTTAAGAGCGGTTCCGATTGGAGCAATCAATCCAGCGCTGATCACGAAGTTGAACTTTTGCTGCAAGAGGCTGTTGCGCAGGCGCGAGTCAATCACCCCAACGTGGTGACGATCTTTTACGTGGGCAAACAGGAGAACGAACCCTTTTTAGCGATGGAGCTGGTGCGGGGGCAGCCGTTGAGTGAACGCATCAAATCTGAGGAACCGATTCCCTTCCCCAAAATTGTGAGATGCGGTCTCCAGATCGCCAACGCGCTGCAGTTTGCCCAGAAACTGGACATCATTCACGGGGACATCAAGCCCTCGAACCTGTTGGTGCAAGACGATGATACGGTGAAGTTATCTGATTTCGGAATGGCGCGGCGCGAGTCGAAGGTGACCGATTCGATTCACGGGGGAACGCCGAATTATCTGGCTCCGGAATTAATCAGCGGCGGCGAAACATCAATCCAGTCCGACATCTACGCGCTGGGGGTGACACTTTACGAGATGACGTTCGGGGTGTTACCGATCAAGCTTACCGGACGCAAACCCAAAGACTGGACCAAGGACCACTATGAAAACGTGGTCGCGTATCCCACGCCGTGGCCGGAGCATTTGCCGGAAAATTGGAAAAGCATGTTGGCCCGGATGCTGCACAAAGATCCGACTCAGCGCTATCAGTCCTACAACGAACTAATCGCGGATTTTAAATCTGTCGAGGCGCTGTCGACCATCCAAGCCAAACGCGTGCCGCGATTGCTGGCAGGATTGTTTGATTGTTTGTCGGTGTTGTTGGTTGCCGCGGCGATCCAGTATTTAGTGTTCAGCGTGCTGCGTCTGCGTGACTACACAGAGAATCTGGCCATTGTGTTTTTTGTGTCGCTGGTCAACTTGCTGCCGATTCTTCTCTATTCGGCGACGGTGTTTTTCTTTCGGCAATCGGTTGGGAGAAATCTGTTATACCTGCGCGTTGTCAATCGTTACGGCATGCGCCCCCCCGGCCGCGTCATGCTGACCCGCAGCTTCGTGCGCATGGGCGTGGTCTGGCTGTTGATCGCCAGCATGGTGTTTGACGCGCAGGGGCTTGGGTGGGCGGAAACCATGCGGACATTTTTTGCCGGCGCTGCGATCGTGTTCTTGATTCTGCAGGTGACGATTTTGATGTTCAACCGCGCCAACCGGACGATTCAGGACATGGTTTATAAAACTGACGTGGTCTTGGATACGTAAGTCATTTTTGTAGCGTCTGTGGTCCGGCTGAGAGCTTTTTCATACCCCAAAAATCTTAATAGGTACGCTTCCGCCGGGCTTTCCCCGGGTCGGAGCGAGCAACTGACAAGCTACAAGAACACACGACAAGCCCCCTTTTGCACCCCGTCGGGCTCGTCCCGGACGGAAGCCATGATTTTCCCAGCGAATGATCGTTGCTTCCGCCGGGACAAGCCCGAAGGAGAGCTTCTAACCAGTAGAACTTTGGTGGTAGCTTTTCAGTTGTGATTCCGACCGGGACAAGCCCGACGGAAATCCAGGTTTCAAAAAACATGTGAGGTATTAAAAAGCTGAGAGCCCAACCTTCTTTGCGAAATTCAAAATAAGTCCCGCCAGCACAATGCAGCCAAACATTTGGCTGGCCGCAATGGTCAGGGGCAAGGCGATCAGCGCGGGTAAGATCATCATGCCGACGGGCAAACGATGTATCGCACGCGGCGTGCCAGAGGGTGGGAGGGGAAGACCGGCAACAGGGCGGGCGCTTAGTCCGCCCACGTTTTACCGGTGTCAGCGCGACGGCCCAAACAACGTGCAATCCAAAGGGGGAATCTTTGACTGTTGCATTGAGCTACATTTGGAACAGTGGCAGTGCGGCAGAAATGAACAATCCCAACAACTTTTCAGCCACCGCTAAAACTGCAACCTTTGTTTTGCATCGAAGAACGCCCCGCTACCTGAAAACCCACTTAAAATGGTATGATGGAACCAAACGGAAGGTTCGAATCTTCTTTCCCCGACTCAAAAAAATCCCCAAACCTTTTCCAGCTTTCCTATGAGTTTGGACAACCGTCCCTCAAAGCCGGCAGTCATCGTTTCGGTTAACCCGAAATCGGGCGCTACCTCTCGCGCGGATCTGATCAACGACGTGGAGCAAAAACTGACGGAAGCCGGCTTTCAGCCGCTGGTTCTTTCCGACATCAACGAAGTTTACGCGCAGTCCAAACGGCTGAACGAAGCAGGGGAACTTAGGGCCGTCGTGGCTGCTGGGGGGGATGGGACCGTTTCGTTGCTGGCCAATGTGCTGGATCAGGGAATCCCGTTGGCGATCTTTCCTCTGGGCACCGAGAATCTGCTGGCCAAGTATCTAGGACTGACCGCCGATCCCGAAGGCCTAGCGCGATTGCTGACACACGGCCGTGAGAAGAAGTTGGACGCCGGACGTGCCAATGGGAAGCTATTTTTGGTCATGGCCAGCTGCGGTTTTGACGCCTGCGTGGTGGAGAAACTTCATAGTGAACGCAAAGGCCACATCAGCCACCTTTCTTACCTCCGGCCAATCTTGAGCACCATCCGGCGGTATCGGTATCCGAAACTCACGATCACAATCGAAGACGGGCAGGAAACGATCTCGGGCAGTTGGTTGTTTTTGTTCAATGTCTCACGATACGCCATGAATTTGCCGATCGTCCCGGAAGCGGACCCCTGCGACGGGCAGTTGAACATGTGCAGCTTCCGTCAAGGCGGCACATTGCGAGGCATCTTTTATTTGGCGACAGTTCTTTTGCGAAAACACCGTCAGTGGTGCACGACAGAGTTTCGAAAATTTCGTAAA
>CAKZVF010000151.1 GCA_937921995.1 uncultured Pirellulaceae bacterium | reverse complement strand
ATCACAACGCCGTCCATCAGCGTTGCTCCCATTCCGACAAGGCACTCATCTTGCACAGTGCAGGCATGAATAATCGCCGCATGTCCGATCGTAACATCGTTGCCAATGACGACGCCCAAGTCATTGGACAGGTGGACGATGGTGCCGTCTTGAATGTTGCTGCGGTCGCCGATGGAGATCGAATTGATGTCGCCCCGTAAGACACAACCGGGCCATACGCTTGACTGGTCACCGATCCGCACATCCCCCACCAGCGTAGCTTGTTTTGCGATGTAGGCCGTATCCGCGAACTGTGGATCCTTGCCAAGATATTTGTTCAGTCGTTGCTCGATATCCATGGTCGTTCGTCTAAAAAATTTGCTTTAGCATCGGTCTAAGAATAATTGTTCGATAATCGCCTCACGCTCCGAGACTGCCATTTTATCAAACGCTTGGAACATTAAGTGCAAATGGTAACCCGACGCGTCAGCGAGGAGCCTCGACGATGCCCATTATTCCTCGCTCACGCGTCGGGTTACCAATATGACAGCCTCTCCGCGAAAGTAGCGCTCTCATCCTGAGCGAAAGGCGACTTTAGCTTACCGCACAATGCTACGGCTGGATATTAAACTTCGGTTTGCGGCTGGCGATCAATTCCGATTCGTAGGCGCGACGAATCATCGTTTCTTTAGCGCGCGAATCGCCAGCGAAGGCGTGCAGTTCGATCGTGACGTTGTCGTGCTTCTGATCGGCCAGATATTTTGCCAGCGAAAAATTACTGGACTGATCCAGATGTTCCTGCAACCTAGATCGCAGATCCTCAGATTGCCCGATGTATAAATATCCCGTCTCATCACGGAAGATGTAAATCCCCGGCAGCTCAGGCACTAGGTCTCCGTCGGCGCGAACAGATTTTAGCGGCAGCGTCGAAATCTCTCGTCCCCAGTCCGCGATCCGAGCGATCAGTTCTGGCTTCAGCCGCCGCTGTTTCCGCAAACCAAAGGCGGCTTTACGAGCCCCATAAAGATCCGCATCGGCATCAATCTCCAGCACCGCGGCGTCAAATTCCTTTCTCAGCTTCGGCATCGTCATAATCTTGTCGATCGAAACCTTATGCTTGTCAATTATGACGCGCGCGACAATCTCGGCGATCGGTTTCCAGCGCGTGACAGATTTTCTATTGGAACGCGTCGTCGGCACTTTGAGTAAACCGGCTTTCCGCATGTTCAACAATCGCCAGTTGAGCTCCGCAGGATTTACGTCTGGCAGGTGGACCAAGCAACTTGCAATAAACGCCTCATTCAAATCGTCGCGGAGCACAACTTCGTCGGAGCTCCAACCTTGATGCGTCTGAGCGAACACATCTTTGATCACCTGCCGCACATCTGGGGAAGGCTTATCCGCTTGAGCCGCACGTCGTGTCTTCATACGTTGTTCGGTCAGCGCGCGAACGGCTTTGGTGACGCCTGTTTCTTTTTTGGGATCCAAGATTGGCGTCCAAGCAGGATCCGCCGGCCAATCGTCGCGCGTCCACGACCGTACATACTCAATTTCATAAGTTGCCGGCAGCTGATTGTTTTCCGGACGAGGCAGCCATGACATGATTTCCATGTCAAACACCATTTGCAGCGGCACGTGCCACGCCACGTTACGCGTCGTCCGCACGCAATGCCCGTCCACGTAGTAACGTATCCATTCCGGCGACCAAACCAAATTGACCGTATGAAAATCTTCTGACCAACGAAACGGAGCCTCCCAATTGCCCCAGTTCGACCAATGGCCTTCAGATTCTGGTTCCTTGAACACATGCATGTTCATTCCAAACCGGTTTTCCCGGCCTTCATGCCCGGCAGCCAGCTCGAACACGTCAATTTCAATCTTGCGTTCAACTTTATCACCATTGACGGCGCCTCCGTTGAACCAAAATGAACTGGTACAGGTCGCGTGAGCGGGTTTGATCTTCACTTCGAAACACCCGTAAGTGATCGCCGTTTTGGAAACGACCGCGGCCGAAGAGAAACCAAAGTACTCTCCTTCGACATCTTTGTGCAGTCGCTCGCGCGGAAGCGTTGCGTCTTTACGTAACGCGAGGCTCAATTTCCCATCAGCGACTTTGATATTCTCTGGCAGAAACCGCGCGGGGACTCGGCCGTGCCAAGCCGGATAATGGTCCCACCACTTTTGATCATCCAAAACGCTCCCGTCAAACTCGTCAGTCATTCCCTGGACAATGCGCCAGCCACCTTGATTCGCTTGATCGAACAATGGTAAATCAATCGTTTCGTGCTTGAGCGTTTTATGCTTGAGAGTTTCGGAAAGCGCTGTTGGCCGAATCCATCCGCCAACATCGCGCGCAACGTTGACGTCCCACTTCTTCGCCAGATAGTCTTGAATCTGCTCAAATTCGGTATGGTTTTCAATCAATCGCGCGTAAACGATGACCTCGCAAACGTCAGCCAACAGCCCTCCACCGGGCTGCCCGATCGCAGTCGTCCCCAGAGTCGCGGCATTGGGTACGACGCTGGCTTTGGTAAAGCTGTAGATGGCGTTGGGGAAAGACCCACCGTCGCCGTTGGGCTTTAGCGTCATTGCCAGCCCATCCTCTTTGTTGTCCGGTTTTTCTGTTTCGCGAATACTGAACAGACGTTGCCACTCTCCTCGGCCGGATTGTTCTTCGTTCCGCTGAGCAACAACAAAAATCGTGATCGGCCTAAGCTCCTCCGCCAACGCCGGCAGGCGCAAGGGTGTTGGTTGTTCGTTATGCGTGAACCTGACGCGCGTCGGATTACGGGCGTCACCTTTGACCAGCAACGGTCCAATCTTTTCAGCCACCGCATCGTGATGTTCGGGTGATTTGTCGCGCCATGACTTTATCAGTCCGTCGTCGGACACATCGAACGTGCTCTCATCAGACGCATCCAGCCACAGCACAAGATCCTCAGCGGGTAAGGTCTGGCCCAATACGGATGCCGTTGGAAGTTGGATGGCCAAAGAGAGGGCGGGGAGAATCAGGAGAGCGAAAATTCGGACGGCGCAAAACATTGTGAACTCCAAGCGGCCTTACAAATTGTTTTCGGCGACACGGATTGTAACGCAAAAACTGTAAACCGATTTGCCTGGTTGTGAGCAAGGCACTGCGATGAGCCTGATCCGTGCTAAATCGCCAAAACGAACCGGGCAAATAGTTAAGCGCCGCCTTAGCCTTAGGTTGCCAACCGACCATTAAACAAGAAAAGTATCTTCTATCTGCGGCTAAACCTGTTCGCGAAACGTGAACCAGCTCATCGTCGCCAACACGGCGGAGCAAATAATGAAGATAACATCCATCACCAGATTGGTGTATTTGAACGGTGCCATTTGCGCCATGCCGGCCAGTCCGAACACTAAATCGGCCAAGAACAAGGCAAACACGATTACCGCAATCGTTAAAGCGGTGATGCAAAGCCCTTTCGGCACGGTGGATACTCCAGAAGTCGGTTGGTTGGCGGTTACAGTATGATAAGATATCCGCTCGACAGAATCAGCTTAGCCCAGACTTAAAGAAAGGCCCTGCCACAGTCCTGCAGATACGTTATAAGTATAATTCGACTTCGCGTTCTGTCACGTCGGGGCGCAGAAGTAAATTAAGTATTTCTAGTTAGATCAACGATCTAGTTATCCTGATTGGGCCATTTATGATTGCCACGGCCCATCAATCCTGCGGAAGTTCAAATGAAGATAGCCGTCTACACAGGATCCTTCGACCCCGTCACCTTGGGACATCTTAACGTCATCCAACGGGGTAGCCGGATCGTGGAAAAGTTGATTGTCGGAATCGGCATTAACAGCGAAAAAAGCGGGCTCTTTGATCCCGATGAGCGTTTAGAGTTGGTCCGACGCGTGACCCAGCATCTGGATAACGTGGAAGTCAAAACGTTTGAGGGGCTGGCCGTTAATTTTGTCGAACAATCCGGTGCCAAGGTGATGCTGCGCGGCGTGCGTCCGATGACCGATATCGCAGCTGAATTTACGATGATGATGGCCAACCGCAGGCTCAACGATGACCTCGAGACCGTCTTCCTGATGGCCGACCGGGAGTTTTCGCACGTTTCGAGCTCGCTGATTAAGCAATTGACGCCACTGGCCACCGACGCCCAGTTGGCTCAGTTCGTTCCCGCGTCGATCATCGAGGATCTGAAAAAGAAATTGTCAGCGTCTTAACCAATGTCGCTCGATTCTCCCAATCGTAAGCGCGCCCAACCCTTACCCGTCTCGGCCAGTAGTAACCGGCCCTTCTTAATTCTCGGCTCCGCGGTACTCGGCCCAAGTCTTGGGCGTTTCAAAAACTTTGATCGCACTAAGTTTTGCTTCCAGCTTCCCATCGAGCCAATCGAAGATCGCGATCGCAATGTTTTCGACGCTGGGGTTCACGTCCGCAAAATAAGGCACGTCTTTGTTGAGGTGTTTGTGATCGAGCCGGTCAATGATTTCGGCTTTGACGGTCTGCTGGAAGTTGTCCAAGTTGACCACCGAACCTGAAGCACCGATCTCGCCTGCCACACTGACCTCCACGACGTAGTTATGCCCGTGCCCTTGAGG
>CAKZVF010000150.1 GCA_937921995.1 uncultured Pirellulaceae bacterium | reverse complement strand
GATGGGAACTGAGCCGAGTTGAGTTTGCGCGTGATGATTCGGGGCGTCCAAGTTCGCTGTCGATTGATAGCGGAAGCAGATGCCGCGACGTTCTGTTCAAACGCCGTTAGGTTAATTTTTCAAGAGAAACTTGGATCAGCGATTCTGCTAACAGCGGTCCTTTTTTTTGCTACTGCTGACGAGCGCGGCAGCATGTCCGTGATGCTCCACGCCGTCGATGACCAAATCAAGTTGCTTGGCCAGCCGTTTGGGGTTCTCTGTCCCGGCGGCTTTGGCGATCTTGGCAGTGAACGGTTGAGCTTCCTGATGGCATCAATCAAGCTTTTAATGATCCAATTTGCCCAACAGATGAAAGCAACTCTGAGTTTACCGCGGTTAAAATTGCATCCTATGGTTTGGGGGCGATGATTCCGAAGGGCTTCACCGGAACCAGTTTGTCAGATTTACGTTATGGCTCCTGAACACAACATTTACCTGAGCATGTCCTTTGCGGCTCTGCGTCTTTGCGTCCGGCCAAATAATTCTTACGCGCACAACAGCGCGAAGCCGCAAAGACTTCTCGCCTATTTCTTGGCACGTTTGCTAAGGCATCCTAATTTTTCCTCAGCTCGCCGCGCTTGTCGATGATTGTTGGTCTGACCAACAGAACTGCCTTCCAACCTTCGTCGTTGTTCTCAATTAGATCCGTAACGTCGATTTCGGCATAAGCATTATTGGAAATCTTCGTGACGGACAGCCCTTGCTTATCGGTGACCACCCTTGGGAATTCCTTTGTAATAAGTTGCTCTGTTTGTGTTTCCTCGGATACAAATTTATTGCATGCGATCGTTACTGAAGATACGTCGGTAGTTGTGACCACCTGCATTCTGAGCCCACTGAGATCCACATCGTTTAGCTCAAGTGGCCAGATCCGGAATGCCGAACCATTGAAGCCATGAACCATTGGATACTTTCGGGACTCAATAACTTGATAAGGTTTCCCATCTTTAATACTTTCAAACTGCTGATCATCGACCGCCATGTGTGTTTTGCCAAAGCCCGGATCGGCTGATTTCGGGACCACACGAATTTGATATTGCAAATGTATCGTTACCGCATGTATCTCTTGCAACTTCAAAAATAGATCTTGAATTTGATCATGGACGTCTCGAGAGCAACGGATGATCAGCATTAGATTTTCTGTATCGGGCACAATGATATTTTGCCGATCCCAACTGTCTGATGCGACCGTGGCTTGGATTAGTTCTACAAGGGGCTCAATACCTCTCAAAATAGCTTCACCGCATGGTTTCTTAAATTTAGGAAAGCGTTCGAGATCTTCTTCGTAGTCGTATTGCCAATCTATTTGGGAAGAAAAGTCTCCAACGTCGTAAGCCATCGTTAGCAATTGCTCAGACGATTCGGAGCCTGCCTTCTCCAAATCCTCGACGGCTGAAACAACTTGGGCCGTCACTTCTTTGCCTGACGGCAGCTCTTTCACTGTTTGAGCGACCAGCTCAAAACGTACAAATGCCATCATTGCGATGCAGACCAAGGCGAAAATCGTTAACGTCCGTGCAAATTTCATTTCGTTTCCTTTTGGATGAACCAGAGATTGAATTCGTTTTTTGATCGGTGGACCTGTTGTTGCCAGCCCATGCAATTTCGGTTGGTTTTCTTCCTGCAACTCAACCAATGCCAACAAAGCTTTGGCATACGCGAAACGGTCCAGCTTTGAAATCGCCAATACTCGCGCATCGCATCTCATTTCAATCGCTTCATCTAATCGCCCTGCGGCGTACCAAGCAGCCGGGTTGAACCACTGGGGCAACATCAACAGCCGGCCAAGCGTCGCCAACCAAAGATCTCCTCGTTCAAGATGAGTCAATTCATGCTGCAGGATCGCGGCGCGCTGATCCGCGGTAACGTGGTCGACCATTGCGCGAGGCACGATTAGAAAGTAGCGACCGTGCACGAAGGACAAAGCAGGTCCCCAGTGCTTTGAGACGACGAGCTTGGGAGGTGCAATTCCCTTTTCCGCACAAACGGTTTCTAGTTCTGCCTGCCACTGGGAATTCTCCAGAATCGGGAGGCGCCAAATGGTGATTGCAGTTTGAAGGTACTGGTAGATCCAATGAACAATCAAAGCCAGCATTCCGACGAACCAGATCATCGCCAAGCAAACGGCGATACCTTGCCAAGCCGTCCAGGCTGCAGCAGACGCGGCTACGGTTTGGCTTTCGGTGGCCAGACCGGAGACTTCATGGTAGCCCGACTGTAAACCTGACTCGTGCAGGCCCGGCAGTGGTACTGCCGTCTGCCCATCCGAGGTAAACCACGGAATCTCAAGCGTACATGACAACAGCAACCATCCCGGCAACAAAACGAGCAGCCAAGCGCACACCTCGGTAGCCGGTTTAGCTTTGGTTGCCCCCAAGACGGTTTTCGCAAGAAACGCTGCGACGCCTAAGACAATTCCACATCGCAAAAGCTGAAACAACAGCTCGGTCGTTTGGCCAATCATCGTATCCTCCGCTTCTTTTTCGAGGTTTTCGCTTTGCTTTCTGCCTCGGCGACAATCGTCTTCAACTCATCGATCTCGGCATGAGACAGCTTCCGCCCTCCGACCAAGTGCGCAACCAAAGGTATGAAGGAGCCACCGTTAACGCGATCGACCAACAACTTCAGATCCTGTTGGCTGACTTCGGCGCGCGATACCGCGGCCGAGTAGCAGGCGGGACGATCTTTCGATTTGTTAACCACACCTTTATCGACCAAACGGTTTAACCGCGTTTGAATCGTGGTGTACCCGATCGGCTTTCCCCACTGCTCATGAACCTTCGAGATACTGGCCGGCCCAAGCCGCCAGAGCACCTCAAGGACTTCTAGTTCTCCGACGCTTAGCCGGTTCGTTTGTTTTTGTTTCATCGTTGCTGAGCCTTAACATTACGACAACTGTCATAAATCAATTTACGACATGCGTCATAAACCATAAAGGCCAATCCTGGAGTTTCTATTTTTGCATGCACATCGGACTTCGGGCGAAATCAACAATCTCAAACTCCCCAACGTTCGGATGTCCTCCGCGGCTCTGCTCGCGGTCACCGAACTTTCCCGCGCGCGGAAACAACTGACAGACGGTTACCCGCCGACCAAGCCCCCTAAACTTCCTAACAGTCAACGATGAACTCCGTTGCGGCTGAATCGTCCGCCGATGAACCCAAGTTCTGTTTTCGATATTGAACTTTTGCAACGCCAAGCCAAAATACGGCTTTTATTACTCACCCCCATCCACCGGAATCCAACGATGGTCAAGCAGCCCACGATCGTAAACGCCACCTCCCACAAACCGACGATCATTCTTTTGATTCTCAACCTGATCGCCACCATCGCGCTGTTGGCTCATGTCGTCTACTACATCCCCAGTTCCACCAGCGGCTCCGCAGCAGCGAACAACAACAACAACAGCGCAGCGGCCGGAGTTTCCCAAGATCTGGAATCCAATGGCGTCGGCACCATCGGTTTAGACAAAACCAACCGCGTCCAATTTGAGTTGATCAAGCTCAAAGGCGAAGGCGCAGATCCCGAAGTTCTACAAACCGTCACCGTCACACAACAGGACTTCCTGAACTCTTTCGAGCGGTTTCTGGCCTTCCGCGACATGCTGGAAGAAAAAGAGCTCATCCGCCGCAATGAAGAGTAGCTTCTTGATCGAATTTCCTCAGGGCTTACAATCGGGCGACTTAAGTTAAAGAATCTAACGCAACAATCGCCTACCTAGAGAGCCCTCAATGTCCGACCAGAACACCGGCCAAATTGATAACGTCCTCCAAGAAGACCGCCTCTTCCCACCGCCGGCGGAATTTAGCGCCGCTGCCAAGATCGGCAGCATGGCCGATTATCAAACGCTGTACGATGCGGCATTGAATGATCCCGATAAGTTCTGGGGCGACATTGCCAAAGAGGAAATGCATTGGTTCAAACCATTTGATACCGTGTGCACCCAAAGCGGCAAAGACGCTCAATGGTTCACCGGCGGCCAAACCAATATCTCTTATAATTGCCTGGACGCGAACATCGAAGCCGGCAACGGAGACCGCGCCGCGATCATCTGGGAAGGCGAACCCGGCGACCAACGTACGCTGACCTACACGCAACTGCACGCGGAGGTTTGCAAGTTTGCCAACGCACTCAAATCGCTGGACGTTGGCGTCGGCGATGTGGTCTCGATCTACATGCCGATGACGCCTGAACTGGCCATCGCAATGCTGGCTTGTACACGCATCGGGGCCGTTCACTCGGTGATCTTCGCGGGATTCTCGGCCGAAGCGATCGCCGATCGCAACAACGACGCGTCGGCGAAAGTTCAAATCACCAGCGACGGTTTGTTTCGGCGTGGCAAAGTTCTGCCGCTCAAAGCAACGGTCGACACTGCGCTGGAAAAATCGCCCACGGTCAAGCACTGCATCGTGCTCAAACGCGCCGAAAATGAAATCGCGATGACAGAGGGCCGCGATGTTTGGTGGCACGACTTGATGGACGCCGCTTCGGACGACTGCCCGGCGACGCCCTTGGACAGCGAAGCCACCTCTTTCATCCTCTACACAAGTGGATCCACAGGAAAACCAAAAGGCATTCGCCACACGACCGCCGGATATAACATCTGGGTGAAGAAGACTTTTCAATGGGTCTTTGATTGGAAACCCGAAGACGTTTATTGGTGTACGGCTGACTGCGGCTGGATCACCGGCCACAGCTACATCGTGTACGGCCCGATGGCCAATGGAGCCACGTGCCTGATGTACGAAGGGGCTCCCAACCACCCCGCCCCCAACCGTTTTTGGGACATTGTCGAGCGGCACAAGGTCACCATCCTCTACACCGCGCCAACAGCCATCCGCGCGTTTGTCCAATGGGGCGACGAACATATCAAGAAACACGACCTCTCGTCCTTGCGTCTACTGGGCACCGTCGGCGAGGGGATCAATCCCGAAACGTGGGTCTGGTATCACGAAACGATTGGAAACAAAAATTGCCCGATCGTTGATACTTGGTGGCAAACCGAAACTGGCGGCATCATGATGAGCCCGCTGCCGGGTGCGACGGCGACCAAGCCCGGTAGCTGTACTCAACCGCTGCCAGGAATCGTTCCGGTCATCGTCGATGAATCATTGACTGAGGTCGGAGCCAATCAAGGCGGCATGTTGTGCATCGCCAAGCCTTGGCCGGGGATGCTGCGAGGTATCTGGGGAGACGAAAAACGTTTCGAAGAACAATACTGGTCAATGTTTCCCGGAAACTATCTCACCGGCGACAACGCGCGCGTCGACGACGACGGGTACTACTGGATCATGGGCCGCATCGACGATGTGATCAATGTGTCGGGACATCGCTTGAGCACGATCGAAGTCGAAAGCGCGATGGTGTCTCACCCCAATGTCGCCGAATGTGCGGCGGTCGGTCGGCCACATGAGATCAAAGGCCAAGCCATCGCGGTGTTTATTTCGATCAAGGACGCGGAGCCCACCGATGAACTTCGTGACGAACTGAAGCTCCACGTCCGCAAGGAAATCGGTGCCCTCGCCGTTCCCGACGATATCCGCTTCACTCAGTCGTTGCCCAAAACCCGCAGTGGGAAAATCATGCGTCGTCTCCTCCGCGACATCGCCGCAGGTCGCGAAACGGCTGGCGACGTCAGCACATTGGAGGACCTAAGCGTCCTCGCAAAGCTAAAATCCGACGACAAATCCTAGATATAAATCACCGCACGCAACCTGCTTAACCTCACCTAAACTGCGCAAACCGACTGCACCATCGGCCAATAATGACACACATTGCCAGATGACTGGGGGTTTCCACCACCCTACCGGCATGGCTGCGGGGACCATCTTCTCGTTACTGATAATTCACGGTTACGTTCTTTACGAAAGCCGATCTATTTATGACAATGATGCCCAATGGTGGATGGGACATCATTGTTCCGAAGCCGCTCTTGTCAAAGGTCGATTTCTTGACAGTGGACGGTTGATAGTCGCTTTAAAAGTGGTGAAGGCGGCATTAAGTTGAAACCGTAACTTCGGTAATCCCTTTTTCGAGGCAGGCACTGCGCTGATGCCAGCGGTCTGCAGAAGCC
>CAKZVF010000149.1 GCA_937921995.1 uncultured Pirellulaceae bacterium | reverse complement strand
ACGGATGCGAACTCTCGGTACTAAATGTTCATTACTGCGCGAAAATCATCAGCCGCAACAACTATTTTGTTAACGCTTTTTTGCTTTTGCGTTCATGCTGGTGGACGGTTGTCAGCGCAGACTCAGGAGCCGGCGACCGAGTCCTCATCGGGCAGGCCAAGCGGCATTCCTGTCAGTCTCGAGTCGGAGTGGCTGTTCGATTCCGACGTCGGTCTTGCGACTCAATCGGCAACCTTGAAACTGCCGCTTTTGTTTGGTGCTGGATCGCCACCGCCGATTGTAAGTGTCGGTGTCGCGTTCACCGATCTTTCTACGCCCGATGAATTAGCGCTGCCAAACGATCTTTACGAATACTCGGCGGGGCTTTCTTGGATCAAGCGATTCAACCAGCGCTGGATGACGCGCGTGATGATGGGCATGGACTACGCGACCGACAACGAAAATACGTCCAGCGACTCGTGGCGTTTTACCGGCGGAGTATTTGCGATCTACCAGAAGAGTCCAGAGTTAAGCTGGACCTTTGGCGCGATCGCCCTTGGTAGAAGTGACCTGCCGGTCGTGCCTGCGCTGGGAGCCGTTTGGCTACCGCGGCCGAGCACGCGTGTCGATTTGATTCTGCCCAACCCGAAAGTCAATTTTTTACTCGCCGATGACGGACAGCGGCAGCAATGGGCTTATCTGGGCGCGGGCATCAACGGAAACACTTGGGGCTATCAGAGACCGAATTTCAGTGACGACACGCTAACCTACAGCGACGTGCGCGTCGTCGTCGGTTGGCAGTTACGTCCTTCAGCGCCGGCCAATCGTCCCTTTGTGCCAGGCCGAAAATTCAGCGTTGAGGCGGGGTATGCTTTCTCACGCGATTTGGAGTTCGAAAACGATTCAGTCGAAGTGCCGCTCGACGACGCGCTCATGTTTCGGATCTCAACAAGATACTGAGCCGAGGTTGTGCTCTTATTGACGTTTCTCCATGCACGGGGTGCATACGAAACGCTCGCTGGCTGCTGCCTCGGAGGCTTTTTGTTCCTTCAGCATTTGCTGCAGTTGGCCAAGCGCCGCTGTTGCCGCTTGATAACCTGCTGCGGACATCTCGCGCGCTTTGGTGAAGTCCGCAAAGTCGAACATCGAAGTGTCGACGACGATCATCTGGTCAACCGTTCGGGTTCTTAACGCCGTTATCTGATGGCTTTGAACTTCGCTGGCACGCATAATCGTTTGCAATTGGCTGGGAGCACGCATCAAATCGGTTGGCATTCCAGATCTGTTTTTTCCAAACCGGTGAGCAATCTGAGTTGCAATGTCGACGCCTACCGTCAAATCGGCGCCTCGTTCGGCAAGAATATCAGAGGGGATATTGTTGATGATGCCCCCGTCGACCAACGCCATCCCTTCACGCATGATGGGTTTTGAGATGTTGGGAAGATTGATGCTCTCGAGAATCGCGTGCGTTGCATCGCCGCGATCACGTACGACTTGACGGCCGGTAATCAAATCGACCGAAACTGTGCTGACGGGGGTTAAAAGCTGTTCGAGTTTTACGTCTCCGATTCGGTTTCTCAGCAATCCATCCCACTTGCCCATGCGAAACTGGTGCAGCATATACCACTCGTTCCCTTTGGGCAGCAAACGGAAAGGCCAGCCGGGAGTCAGGTCTTGCAAGAAAGTTTCGGTGCATTCATCGGGAGACAATCCGGTTCCGTAGGGGACTGCCATCAAAGCACCGGCACTGGTACCGGCGATCACATCAAAGAAGATGCCCTGTTCTTCAAATGCCTTCAAAACGCCAAGATGCGCCAACCCACGTGCGGCTCCACCGCCAAGCGCCAAACCTAAACGTGTCTTTGTGATGAACCGAACAAGACGAGAAATGCTCATCTGTTCCAGTCGAGAAGACTGCTTGGTAGCGCCGAGTACGATTTTGAAATCTGGAAGCCCCAGGCCCTGAGGTGAACTAGGGATGGTCGCTGGATTGACTCCCTCACGCAACAACCAGCCCCAATGCACGCGCGCCGCCAAACGTGATTCGACCTCTAAGAGCGACTTTAGTTTCGCACGGTTATGATCTTCGTTTCGTAAACCTGACAGCCAGAACACCTTGTCGCACTGGACAAGAATTCTCTGCATCTGTTCTTGGTTGGCATTGGACAGCCAGACCAGCGTATGGCCATCGTAGCTGTTTTGTTCGGAAAGTCGACGATGAACCCAATCTGATTTCGCCGCCAAATTCATGTTCAGCGGGATTTCAGAAACGTGATAGCTCTCTAGGTTCGTGGTGGAATCTACGCGATCGGTGATGATGCGAATCTTGGTCGCTTCGCTCGAAAGTGCATCGGCAAACCGGGCCAGCATTCGGCTACTAAGTTCCCGTTCATTCGCATCGCCGACGATACCGATAACGCGCGAAACATTGCGTACTCTCTTACCGGTGGTTTCTCTTCGCAATCGAAAACCAAGCGCACGACTTAGGTTGGCCGCGAGCCCGGGGACCTGCAGCGCGAGCGTTTGATAATCGGCGCGATCTAACTCGAGCAATTTTGTGTCCATGACTGCCGTTACCGAATGAGATCTTTCCTGCCCGGTCAGCACTGAGATCTCACCAAAGTGCTCGCCGGCGCCTAAATGATCTACAAATCGTTCCACCGCAGAGGAGTCGCTGATCGTCAGTTTGACTCGCCCTTCAACCACGACCATCAGGCTGTCGCCGGAATCGTTCTGCCGGAAAACGGTTTGGTCACTTGCATACCCGACCCAGCGAAAGTTGCCAGCAATCAACTCAATTTCTGCCGGTGAAAAATTGCAGGCAAGCAAGCTCTGGCTAAGTGCCTTAATTTTTTCTGCGTTGGTCATTTTTGGTATCCCTGTTTCTGAGTTGATTTGGAGTTTTGACCTTTGTCAGTAAAATTCTGCGTCGAAGCTTCTGGTTGACCAAAGCCTCTGGTTGACTTTCCAAGCAATCGAAAATCACACGGTTGACGTCACTGGAATATTTGGACGAAAGGGGCAACGAGTTCTTACGCGAAACTGAGGGGAAACGGGCGGTAAGATGAATCGCGTTTCTGCATCTAAATAGAACGTTCGGCTCTCTAGTTGGATTGTTTGGCAAATGCGAAAAGGGAGCGATTCTATGCCGAAGGGATCATGCTGTTCTCTCAAGCGCGCTGCGTGAACCTAATCGGGGGCGACGTTCTCGGTGGATTCCGTCGGCTGTTTACCTTGTTTCGTAGAATTAAACTTGTACATTAACCTTGCAATCTATGCCGTGGTAAGACGTATGTTAGAGGAATCTCTTGAATCAGAAACAAACTCCCCAATCGGTTCCAGCCGCAGAATTCGAAGTCACCGACGATGTGTCGGACCACGCTTCGCATCTTTTTTTGCCTGAGTATCTGGCCGCTTATAGCGCCGGATTAAAAAAGTCGCAGATGTCAGACTCCGCGTCACGCCGATCACGTTTCTTTCATATCTGCCAAATGCTTCAATTGACTCGAGGCATTCCTGGCAGCACGGCAGAAGCAGGTGTTTTCCGTGGCTTGTCGTCTTATCTTATTTGCCATTATCTGCGGCGTGAGATCAGCACCTTCAACGGCGAGACTCATTTTATGATTGACTCGTTCGAGGGCTTGTCCCCTCCGGTCGAGAAAGATGGTGAGTTTTCGGCGAAACGGCACTCCGAAGGCGCCTTCACACGAACGTCATTAGAACACGTGAGAGAAACACTTTCCGACTTCAGCGGCGTCAACATTCTTAAGGGGTGGATCCCTGACGTCTTTGGGCGGTTGCCACAACAGAACTATCGGTTCGTCCACGTCGATGTCGATGTCTACGAACCAACATTGGCATCGTTTCGATATTTCTTTCCGCGGCTGTCCCCCGGTGGCATCATGATGTGCGATGACTTTGGGCCGTGGGCGGGCAACAAATGGGCCGGCTGCATTGGCGCGGTGAACGAGTTTGCGAATGAAATGGGTGTCGTTTATGCGGTTTTGGATACCGGCAATGTTATGTTTATTAAGCGTTAGAAGATCGCATAAGGACAAACTCAAAACGAGTGGAAGGCATCGCGCCTGCTGAGAGTTTTTTGTTCAAACGCTCAGGAAAACGGCAGCGTATTAAAAACCACAGAGGCACAGAGATCACGGAGTCTCGGGCTGGTGTTTTCTTTGCGGAGGTGAGGCCTTCGGGAGCCTCAAATCGTTCGCGTCAGAAATGCTCAGTCATTCCGAAGTCATCTTACGCGCCTTCGCCTTGGCTGGACGCATGATGTGTTCGACTTCGAGGAAGTGGTTCAGTTCAGCCTTTTCATCTGCCGAAATATTTCCCGCCTTCTCCTTCGCGATTAAATCAGCAACCAGTTTCTCAGTTGCGTCAGATGAGACAAAACTTGCGACCTTAGAAGGAGTCGTACCACTGGCGATGAAGTC
>CAKZVF010000148.1 GCA_937921995.1 uncultured Pirellulaceae bacterium | reverse complement strand
GGAACGGCTGCTGTGGCATGCGGAATTTCAAATACGAAGAGGCGGGGTCAACAGCCCCGAAATGCTCTCGCTCTTAGCAGAGCCTATATTTGAAAACCTTGGAGCTGAAGGTTATCGGGTTGAGTTGTTTGGAGGCGGCACTCATGGAATGAAATATGACGTGAGGTACGATTTGGATGAGCAACTTACTGGGTATTCGATTAATGGAGTGGAATTCCAGCCACTTACCACTGGTGTTAAGGTAACAGAGCTAAAAGGCAAAGCCGAAATAGTTGTTCGTCTAGAAGGCGAGGGGTGGACAGGAAGCTCCTTTATCAATGACACAAATGGGAATTGCCTATATCGAGCTGAATTGAAAATAGATCATGCGACTGACGCTTATGAAACCTTCCGCTTTTCTATTGCTCCCGAAATCTTAGCAAACAGCAAGTTTTTCTTTCGCCCCGCTAGGCCGATAGACGGAAACCCTATCAGGTATCTTGACTCAAATATGCTTTTGAAAAATTAAGAGAGCTTCGTTGACCCGATCGAAGCCATCGAAGCTAACTTCCTAAAACAGGTGTGAAAACATACTATCTTCCTGTCGACTTAAGAGACGTGTTGTGCTTTGCTGTACTCTGGCAATGCAAATTTGCTCCGTAAATCTTTCTCTTTCACAGGAAGGTTCGAAATCGCACTGAGGTGGCCCACGCCTTTGGTTTTCTTTCGTTTTTCCTTTTGTGGTCGATTGTCCATCGGTGCTTTGGGGTTTGGGGTCAGCCAATGGTTGGGCAACATTGCATCCAACTGACTTTGTGTGGGTTTCAACGCCAACCGGGTCAGCACATCGCGCGGGTATGCCCAAGGCTCAACTTGGTTTGACTTGCAATTGGCAATCACGCTCATCAACACCGCCGCGCGACTACCCGCCGCAGGACTGCCGACGAATATCCTCTTCTTTTGACCTATCGCAATCGGACGCATCGCACGCTCAGCGGCGTTGTTGTCGATCGCCAACTCGACGTTCTACACATATCGATTCACGAATCTGAGACGACACGGTCGGCAGCGTTTGCTCGGCAGATCATACGAGAGAAATACCCGGCAAACCAAAACCGGAAAACATGTTGGCGAATTGCACATCTAAGATCCGTCGGTTTCCGAACGCTTGCCAATCTTTAACGGTTGCGCTACTTCCAATCGCAAACACCTCTTAAACCTCGGCCAGCGTGCCTGTGCTGTCCGCGAAGCTGTCGGTCTCGACGCCGAATTTTTGAAGCATGGTCAAATAGAGATTGGACAGTCGCTCCTCTTCGAACTCCATCTTCGCTTTCCAGCTGATGTCGGTGTCAAAGCCTGCAGTTGCCTGATTGTCTTCGTTGCCTTTGCCAAATTTTAAATATTGCCCATGCTTGAATCCCATGTTCTTACCGCCGGCCAAAATCAGCGGGTAGTTCCGCGAAAGGTGGAAAGCACTAGACGCCGAACCAAACAGCAGCATCGTGTTGTCTAGCATCGAACCCTCTTCGCCGGGTTCACGTGTGGACTTAACTCGCGTGACAAACCGCCCAAATTCTTCGCTCAAAAAATTACAGTAGGTTCCAAAGTTCTTCCAACCGTTGGGCTTCTTCACCTCATGCGTAAGCTCATGCGTCAGCTTGAAACCGACCGCGCGAGCAAGATAGTCGCTGATGCCGACACCATTTTCACGGCCCAGCTGATAGGTTGCGACGCGTGTGGAATCGGTCTTGAAGGCGAGATAGATCAGCTCATACATCGTCCGCAGGTAGTTGCGAGGATCTTCCGGCGTTACGTCAAGATTCAGATGATCCACGTCGACCTGAGCAAAGGGAACATTCAACCAACGTTTCGCCTTTTCTACTTTGATCTCAGTATCACGCACCGATTGAAGGTATTCGTCCAATCGCTGTTGATCGTGTTTGGAGAGACTGCGTTTGAGCGACCGCGCGTCACCCAAAAGATAGTCCAACGTACTGTCGCTCATCGCCAACTTCCGCGCAGCGTCCTTGTCGTTGGTTGCAAACAACATATCAAAAATATTTTTCGGACGGTGTTCCGCCGGAATTGCGCGTCCGTTGCTATTGAACGACATGGTTTGAGCCCCGCGCGGCGAACCGGTGCCTCCATCGGTGGAAAGCACCAAAGACGAAAACCGTGTGTGTTCTCCCGTTTGTTCGGCGATCACCTGATCCAAGGAGATCGTGTTATGGTATTCGCCGCCGTTTCCTGTGGCGGCTCCGGTCAGGAATTGATCCGCGTTCCTGTGCCCATGAACATCGCGGACTCCAGGATGAGAAAGCCCGCTAAGAATCGTCAGGTCGTCCCGCAAACTTTCCAGAGGTTCCAAGCACTTGGTCAACTTGAATTCCTTGCCGGACCCATGAGGAAACCAAGCCCAGTCTTGATAGGCGGGGTCTTCCTTGAGCGGCATCGGCACGCCGTCAGGAACGTAAAAGGCAGCAAAACGGTTCTTACGTGGTGATTGAGTTTTAACGGTGTCAGCAAAACACTCAAACGCCGGCAACGCGAGCGCGAATCCGCCGATGCCACGAATGAATTGCCTGCGGTCGAGTCTAGATATTTTCCGGTTCATGCGATCATGTCCTTTTAAGTAGATATCAAGGTCACCCTTCATTTGGCTCGAAACAGGTCACTGGTCACGATCAAAGTAACCAGCGTCACAAGCCCGTCGTCTCGTTTTCGAAGATCGGCAGTGATCTTCTCAACGCTGGACCGGTCGGCAAAACGCAAAGGCCGTCCCAACGCAAAAGTGCTCAACTTGTGCACCAAGGCGCGGCAAAACTGATCCTGACGGTTTGCCAACAAGTACCGTTTCAGTCCCTCGATCCCATCCAGTTTTTCTTGGTTGAACAAAAGGCTGGAGGCGTCGACAGGTTTGTCGTCGATGTTGTCACGCCAACTCCCTACAGCATCGTAATTCTCAAACGCGATGCCCCACGGATCAATTTTAGCATGACAGGAGATGCAGGCAGGGTCATTACGGTGATTTTCTATACGTTCCTTCAGCGTCATCTGCGCGATCTTGGGGTCCGCCAAATCAATCTGGGGAACCGCGGCAGGCGGCGGTGGCGGCGGATCGTTGAGGATCCGTTCTAGCAACCAAATGCCGCGTTTGAGCGGATGTGAGTCTTTGCCGTCGGAATTCATGGCCAGCAACCCCGCCTGAGTCATCAATCCACCTCGGCGATCTTCAGAACCGAGCGACACCTTCCGGAAGTGACTGCCGTAGACATCTTCCATTCCGTAGTGCCTTGCCAATCGTTCATTGACCACGGTGTAATCGACGTGGAGCATATCCAGCACGCTGCGGTTGTTGTCGAGCATCTCTTGAAAGAAGGCGGTCGGTTCGCGCTGCATCGCTTCTTTTAGCAACTCGTCGAAATCGGGATACGCGGCTTCTTCGACATTGAGATAGTCAAGCAGCTGCATACCCAACCATTGCCGCACAAAATGTTTGGCAAATCTTTGGCTGCGGGGATCCTCCAGCATCCGCTTGGTTTGCTGAACCAGAGCCTGAGGATTGTTCAGCTCCCCTTGGGCCGCGATTTCCATCAGTTCCTGATCGGGTGTGCTACACCAGAGAAACATCGACAGGCGTGTCGCCAATTCGAAATCGGTCAGGGCTTGGCTATCGGCGAGTTCCGAATCTTGCTGGACGGCGTAGAGGAAATTCGGCGAAGCCAAAACAGTCGCCAGCACCTCGATCATGGCCTCTTGAAAGTCGCGGCAAGCAGGGCGCACTTTATTCAGCAGCGCAACCAGTCGATCGACCTCTGCGTCTTCGACCGTGCGTCGCCAAGCGATAGGTAGAAATTTCGAAAGCACCTCGCGCGCGTAAACGGTTTCGTTATCTTTGTTTTCGCTGTCGATGAAGATTCGGCGGTGTGATTCCGGCGGCCACTGCCGATAGTAGGGCGTCGAGATCTCAAGATAGTCAATCTGAATTTCGGAGCGTCGATCCGCGCGATTCCCTGCCGCTACATTCCCCAACACCAAGTACTCGCTCGGGTTGGGCAGATCCCCCAATTTATGAGTGCTGCGATAATTGTTGCGCGGCACCTCGGACAGCGGAATGTCCCACTGGTAGAACTGCGGACGATCGGGGTCGGCCAGAATCTCAACATCGCGATTATCAACACGTCGATTGGTGCGCGAATCGTTCGATGGCTGAAACCCGAACTTCATCCTCAGCGCGGGTCGACTTTGACTATCGAAATCGGCGCGGGCAGCCCGGACACGGACTCTGAGCATCCCCGTATCAGGAAGGCAATCACTCAGATCAATTTGGTGTTGGCCGTGACTGGGAATAATGACGACCTTGGTGGAAACCTCAGGCACCTCTGGCAATTCCTCGGTTGGGAAATGCGACATCAGCCCCCGTTGATAGTTGAAATAGCACTCAACTTCTTCACCGGTCTCAAGATCTCGATAGAACGAGCTCAAGCGTTTTCGTTTATTCTTGGTTCGCTCTTTTTCTTTTTGAAGATCGGCATCCATCGAGACAGCGTAGTAGAACATCGCGGGACGTTCTCCTCTGACGGTTGCCTTTTGTAGTGCCTTGCGTCCCAAACGACGGTAGGTCTCAAAATGCTTGACTGACATTTGCAGCATTTCGGAACTGTTTTCAAAACCGTCCTCCGAATGGGTCTCCGGCGGCAGATCGGCGGCGAAGTCGTAGGGTAACCCCAAGATATCTTGCAACGCGTAATTGTATTCATAGCGCGTTAAACGCCGGAACGACGAATGGCCTTCATCGCTACGACGCACCTGAGAGGCGACTTGAACTTCGGTGGAGAGCCACTCGATAATTTTGCTGCGGCCGGCACCGGAGAGTTCGACTTCGGCATCGGCCGGTGGCATTTCACCGTTGCTGATTACGTCGATCACTTCCAACCACCAATCCGCATCGTCTCCGTTGATAAGATCAGGGTCAAGCGTATCGATTCGCAACCCGCCCTCGTCCGATTGAGCACCATGACATTGAAAGCAAGCTTCTTTCAACAGCGGCTGGATCTCGTCGTGGAACATCTTTGTGTTGGCCTGAGGCGTTTCGTCAGACTCAGAGGAAAAAGAAGTTCGATCGCGGTAGCTTGACCGAGCGACTCCCTGGGCTTTCACTTCCTCCAAAGTGGGCCGGCCATCTTGAGCCAGCAGCGACGAGTCAAAAACAAAAGACCCGATGATTGAAGAAACGAAGATAAGCTTCAAATAGCATCTTGCATTCATCATGGGCCTGGACAACTTTGGGTACAGGAAGCGATTTGAAGAACTCTGTTAGAAAAAACCTACACTTTAGATCGTATTTTAACCGTTTTCACGCCCGCATGTTTTGCTGAAATCGGCGAAGATTGTTGGAATCGGCGGGTCAGCACTAACGATTCAGTGACCAAAGCGTTCGAAGGTTGAATCTGTTGTGTGAGGAATTGAATGCGGCATTCAAAATCCAGCCGCAAAAAAAGCCCAGCAAAATTGCTGGGCCTTTTCGTATGGCTTAAGAATCAAATTCTCAACCGTTGACTAACGTCCAAACAAGCAGCACTTGTGACGACGCGGTTGAGGCATCGGCATTGGCATGGGTGCAACGAAGTTCATAAACATAGGCTGAAAAGACGGCGCTGGTGCTGCTTGCTGCACGATGATGGTCGGAGCAGGAGCAGGTTCGGTGATGTTGATCGGTGGTAGCGTTAGGTCGGGAAGAGGACCCATGCTGGTGATGACCGGTGCTTGTTGAACAGGAGCAGTTTGGACGGGTGCTGCTTGAACCATCGGAGCGGCGTAAGTCACCGGTGCCTGCTGCACTACTGGGGCGGCTTGATAAACAGGTGCCGCTTGAACCATCGGAGCAGCCTGAACCATCGGAAGTGATGCATAACCATAAGACTGTCCCGCCACTGGCAGAGATGATGCGACACCACTGTAAGATCCAGTATCGTAGTTACCACTTCCGTAAACGGCGCTCGATCCCATGCTGGAATAACTGCCAGCCGAAGCCATCAGATTGTCAGCAGAGAGAGAACCTTCAACGACGTTTGAAGAAGATGTTCGGGTTCCGCTGGCCGCCGCGCGCTCGTTGTGCAACTCTTGAAGAACAGTCTCAAGTTGTCCGATAAGTGCGTCACGCTTTTCAGCTGACATTGCACCATCTTGTGCATCTGCTTGTCCGGCAAAATTTGCAACTGACAAAAGCGCGATCAAAGCAGGGATAAGAAACTTTCTCATGGTGATTCTCCGAGGTATCAAATTTAGGTTGGTCAAGAAGCGGTAATTATCCTCTGCGTTGGAGTTCCATAAAAGCACCCATTTTTCAGAAACTGCGGGAATAAGTGACGATTTTTGACATTTCCACCTTAAAACCAGCCCTGTAAGCGTCTTTGTCAGGGTGGTCACCGCTCCGTCAGCCCCGCCTGAAGTTTACCAAACGCATCAGCAGGGATAAGATTAACCAACAAAGACGTCTCCGTTATCCATAGAAATCCCAGTGCGTTGCTGTCCGGCTTGAGCTGAGTCGCTGCGTGCATAAAACATGGGCTTGGAAAAATTCAAGCAACTCAACTTATGCACAACTCATTAATACTGGCCTTTTTCGCCCTCCTGCAAGCGACGCTTTTGGTTCCGTTTGCCGCCATCGCAACGGCTCAAACCTCGACCGAAGGACCACTGCCCTCCCCTGCCGCCGTTGACTTTTTGCAGTTAGAGGAGGACGGCGTTAAAGCGGCCGTTGACCGTGTCTCGCCGTCTGTAGTCCAGATCGAGAGCATCGGCGGCAATGCGGCCGAAGCTGGCGTATCGACAGGAACGGTTGTGTCGTCCGACGGGCTGGTC
>CAKZVF010000147.1 GCA_937921995.1 uncultured Pirellulaceae bacterium | reverse complement strand
GACACCTTCGCTGATACAGGGCTTCGGCCAGTAGATTACTCCAACAAACCGCCTGCACAGCTACATGACTAACGAATAATTATCATGCTCAATTCCTTTCAATTGAGGAGACTAGTCAGACTTAGCCTGACGCACCAGAGGGCACAGAGGGCACAGAGACACTGACCGGCGAAACTCTGTGTTCTCTGTGAACTCTGTGGTTTAAAATCGCTTTGCTGCTCACAGATCATGTTGTTTCGCCTTACGTAACATACTGCTGAAACCAAATGGAATTCGGAATGGAAGCCCGCTGCGCGAGCGAGTGAATCGGAAAGCCGCGGAAATATTCACTCGCTCGCGCGTCGGGCTTGTATTCTCGATTGAGCAGAATTGACCTAAAACAAGTGCCACCGGTTGCGGAGAGCCTTTGGCGGAAAGATCCTAAAAACGTTGTGCGACGAACCGGAGGGCTGGCGCCCGTACCGCTTCAAAGTAAGTCACAAGAATGAATTTTAGCTCCCCCTCTCCTCGTGAATTCGGACCTAAACCCTATGCCATTGAATTAAGCGTCGACCGAATTCACGAGGAGACGGGGTTGGGGGGTGAGGAGCAGTCAAGTTTGGGACAACTAACTCTGCCGGCAAATGATCTCGTGAATCATTATCTCCCCGCAAAAAATCAACGTTCGAAAAACCCTCACCCCCCAGCCCGCTCTCCCTAAAAATCCGGATGACGCTTGCCACCTTTGGTAAGGTTCCACGTCCGAATTTTTAGGGAGAGGGGGAGCTAAATTTTGGTTTCTGACCTGCAGGCGATAAAGTTTTTCACGGCCAGACACGGTCGCCTTCCGGCTTGTCGTTAAACGGTTACACACTATGCAGCCCCTCAAGGTTCTCGGGCTCGGCCAAGAGTGGCCAAGCTACGACTACACGTCGTGAGTGGCCGTTAGTTCCGCATCGACCAGATCCGTGATCTCGGATGCCGAAACGTCGACCGACGCGAAGGAAGCTTCGGCAAACGTGTCGTCAAGCAAGTCGCTTGATCCCGCCAGCGCTAGCGACGCTTCTGATTCAAACGGCGATTGGCTCGCGCTCGATTCGGGGGTCAATTCATCGTCAACCGATTGATTGTCGGTGAAGTCCGCCCATAGCACCGGCGTTGGTGTCAGCGCGATGTCTTCTGAGAAGATCTGGTCACTGGTGGCAGACGGGAGAGCTGCCGGGACGATCGCCACCGGCTCTACCGCAACCGGGGCGAAACTTACCTGTGCAAATGACGGCTCACTTGCCTGCGCAAATGATGGCTCAAAAGTGGGTGCTTCGATCGGTGCGACTTGCGCCGCTGGCGCTGGCGATACTGGTGCTTGAACCACGGGCAGCTGAATCACTGGCACTTGAACCGGCGGAACGACATTGCTGCCGATGTTTGCCAATACGATCGCCAGATCACCTTCATTGGTTCCCAGAAGAATATTGGCCTGCGTCCTGTCAATGTCGCCATCGCCGTTGAAATCGCCCTGCGCCCAAGTAGCGCCGGAAGTGATGTCCAAGTTCTTCAGAAGCGTCGCGACGTCGCCATGTTGGGTCAGGGTCAAGATGTAGGCAACATTAATATCAACATCCCCATCCAGATTCGCATCACCGGGAAGCGCCACATAGACCTGCTGGCTGTGGACGTCTCCTGCCGTTCCATCTCCGTTGCCGTCCAGGGCAAGTCCCGAATTCGCGCCCGTCAGCGCTGGAGAAACGCTGACCGAATAGTATCCCGCATCCAACAGGCCGGCGGGCATCGTGCTGAGGTCGATGGTTGCGGTGAAGGTCACCGGATCGTAGCTGAACCCGGCTGAGGCGAGGCTGACCGAAACGCCACCCAAGGTGTCGTTGGTTAACGTGAAGTGGCCAAGCGTCGCATTGACATCGGCATCGAAAACGAATTCCACGGCGCCCAACAGATCTGGCCTAACGTGCATGTCGGTGTCGCGCTGTATCGCGATGACTTGCGGAGCAAACGCAGTGGACATCGAAGATACCCCCGGCGTCGGCACCGCAGCCGTCCAACTGGTTGCGGCGCTACCGAATGAATTGGCGGCGGTTCGGTTAAGCGTACTGCCGGTTCCGTCTGCTAAAGGCCAAGCAGCCGTATCGTCGTAGATCACTTCATCGGACAGCACATAGGCATTGATTCCGACAGGACGTTGAAGGGCAATCCTTCCATAGCTGTTACTAAGGGATCCCGAATATCCGCCCACGATGTTGACCGCAGCACTGATGCCGAAGTGATTTCGAAAGGCCGCAATTCGATTCGCATTGGCCGGATCGGTCGTGTCAAACGAAACCACTACCAAGGACTGATTGCTGCCCAAGTTTTGTACTGGTAGATCAATGTCTGATTCGCCGCGGATGCGCCAACCGGCCAGCGAAACCGTTGAAGCGGAAGCGTTGGTCAATTCAATAAACTCCAGGTCACTGGTGGTCAGCGTTGGGAAGATCGCCAGATCCGTCGCCGTTGGATCGCTGGGGTGATAGTTGACTTCCGAAATCACAACCGAACTGACTCGTGCCGCGCTGTTGACGGCGCCCGGCGTACGCAACGCAGAGGCAACCAAGCGTCCCGCGTCCGCACCGGTCGCGGCTGGCACTCGACCGTAAGATTGACCATCGCTTGACGCGACAAAGGATACATTGTCCACAAAACGCGTCTGAGTTCCGCTGCCATAGGTCAGCCAGACCTCTTCGCCGCTGCTGGAGAGTCCGAACCCGATGTTTCCGGCTGTCGATACCGCCGGGTTAAAGCTGCGTTCGTCAAACACCAAGTATTCCCCCGGTGCGATGATCGTCCCGGCAGGGATGCGGAATTTCTGGAGACTACTAACATTGTCACTGAGGAACCAGTTCCCAATGTTTACCGCGGTGGTGCCTTGATTGAGCAATTCGATGTAGTCAAAGTTCGGAGCGGCCGAATTCGCGAAAATTTCATTGATGACCACGTCCGGCTTCGCAACGATCGCTTCCCCCGGAGTCCCTCCATAAACGGAACCGGCCTGCCAGTGATAGGGCTTACCGATTTCATCGGCAGGCGTTGCGGCGGGATCAACTAATTCCAATGATGCGCCCAAACCGGCGGCCGAAACGCCCCAGATTTGATTGTCGGCGTAATTAATTTCGAACAGTTCGGCTCCGTCGGCCGCTTCAACGCGAATCCTTTCGCCGGTATTGGACAGCGATCCGTAATAGGTTCCCAAAATTTTCGCCGGGTCCACATTAGGATAGGCAGCAGTGAACGCATCGACGTCCTTGACCAGGATCCCGAACTCCTGTGGCTCCAGCGCCACTCCATCAGCAAAGATGAACGGCGCGAGCGGACCGTCGGTGACGTTGACGCCGCTGAGATCGACCTCAGCCGTCAAAGAGATATTCTGAAATTCGATGTACTCGGCATCCGCAGCGACCGGATTGTAGTTGATCTCCGTCAACCTAAGATTGCTACTGGACGCCGCTTCGCGATCGACGAAGAACTCAGCTCGACTAAGCGCCGACCAAGTCTCCGTTGAAAAGGAGTAGGTCCGTGCTTTAATTTCTGTCGTTTCATTGAGCGCGATCGAACTAGCGCTGTTCTGTTGCTGGAGCACTAATTCAGCATCGAAGCTGATGTCGCTGCTGGTGCGACCGTTTTGGTGAATCTCAACCGCCAAGGTATTGTTACCTGCCAACAGCAAAGACGGATCAATCGAGAATTGAACGTAGGGTTTACCGTCGTTGGCGGCGAAAGTGGAAGCCAACGTGGTGAAGCCGATGGTTCCGCTGGGCATGTTGGTGCGAAGAACTTCTGTTCCGTTAAGGTAGACCACCGCGCCGTCGTCACGCAGCAGTCGCAGCGTCGCGTTAGAGTAATTACCGCTGGCGACGTTGAAGTCTTTGCGGAAATAGGTCGTGATATGTTTGAAGGCGGCACTTGAACCATAGGAAACGATTGTGTCTTCATCACCATCGCCGTAGCCAAATTCGCCATCACCGGTTGCCCAGGAACTGTCGTTGTAGGTTGGCTGTCGCCAAGCGGTGCCCAAGTTAGCTCCGGTGTCGTTATAACGCCACGAGGATTTTTCGGCGATCGCGGTGACGGTGGACGTGCCGGGGTTATAAGCCGCGGAGTTCGGGTTGATACCGCCGCCGGTCAAACGCGGATCACTACCGTCAGTGGTGTAGAGAACAATGTCCTCTGCGCCGATGGTTAGCGTGTCGCCGACGTCAATCTGGCCTCCATGTTGGGCCTGACTTTCGACAAAGAAAGAAGGCGCATCGATGGACGGCAACAGCGGCGCAGAAGCGTTGATGGTGTAGTTGCCACTGCCGTTTTTGTACTGAATGATCGTGTCGCGGAATTGCTGGAGCACGATTGGGATTCGGGCCGGCAAGTAATTGTTTTTCAGACCATTGATCGCGTTGAGCCACGTTTGGCGGGTGCGTGGATTGGATGATTTTGCATCTCCCCAACGTAATGATTCGCCAATGATGGCCGTGTCGATCTCTGCAGCCAAGGCATCAATATTGGCGATCTGTCCTTCGACCGACAGCGGGCCGCCGTTGGTGAACGCGGCTTCAACGCGATCAGCAAACCGAATCCGGTACTCTTCACTGGCCATCAATTTCTGATGCAATGTCTGCGGATTAAAAAATGCGGCTTGCTCAAAGTTGGAATCGTTGTAGGGACCGTTGCGGTTGATATTCACATCCAACATCGTGTGCTCGGAATCATGCGCGAAGAACTTAAATCCTTCGTCGCCGGTGCGGTCGCGCAAGAAGAACACGTTGTTCAAAAACCGGTTATTGGAGTAGTCGCCGATCGGGGCGTCGCGGTTACCGCCTTGAATGACGATCATCATGTAGTCGATCAAATTATCGACGTCCAAGAGGACTTCGTAGTTAGGGTTACGTGTCCCGTCGACGTTGAGCCCTTGGGCTTTCATGTAGTTTTCGTAATCGGCGAACGCTGGCGTTGAATTGTCAGGTAGCAGCGCTGAGGCCTGAGTGAATAGATCGTGCCAAGCGGCCAGGTTTCCGTCGGTGGCTTGGGCGGTTCCGTTTTCGGCTTTGATCACGTCGTAGTCATCGGGGTCTCCACCGAAATACGACGCGGCAAAATTTGAATCGTGCCGTTCTTGCGTTTGATAGATGCCCCAGTATTGGCCATTGAGATACATATGGAACCAAGTACTACGCGTGTAGGGCTGGCCAAGATCGCGTTGGGTGATGCGGGCCAGTTCGTCTTCGATATAGTTGGCTCGCGAGACGCCATTGAAGCTCCAAGACCAGTTCTGCGCCGTGCGGAGGTCCAGTTTCTGAAATGTGTCGGTGCCTTCACTGCCGTGGACGGGATAGTTCAGTTCCGAATCACCGTATTCATCACGGAAATAAAGCTTGAACGAATTCTTGGGATTCTCAGGGCGACGGCTGTAAGCACCTTTGATTCGCAGACCCGCGTTGACTTGAAAACCTGCGCTGTCGTCGGGATTAATCAGCTCGACCGATGCAGGCCGCTCCCACGCAACACCACGTTGTTGAGCATTACTGTAGATGCCTGTCGACAGATCGAAAAGATTGTCCAGGTCCGTGGTGATCGACCATGATGGAATCGACAGCAATGCGTCTTTGACATCCTGCAGACCTTCCTGGCTGATGATCTGAGGATCAACGCCGTAGTCAACGAATTTCTGTACCGTTTGACCATCCTGGCTTCCCGATCCCCAATTCGACGGCCATCCGGCAGGTGCTTGGCCGTTGGTCGATTGGGTGAGGATATCGTCAAGGTACAGATAGGACCAAGTACGCGCAGGTTCCGCGATCCCGCCATTTGCGAGCGTGGCGGCGCGTAGGTTGGTAGTGGAGCTGATCGAAATGGGACCGGTGTAAGTTAGACCGTTGCTTGCCGTTGGCGTGCTGCCATCGACGGTGTAGCGGATCGTGCCCAAGCCCGTCGGCGTGGAAAGGGTGACTTGGATGGGACTGTTTTTGAAACCGGCGGCTTCACTGGCGTAAACGCGCTGAGAAATAATACCGGTGATCGGATTCTGGTTGGCGGTGCCGGGTGTCGGCGTGGAGAAGTAGCTGACGTCGTCGAAGTTGCCCGATGTCGCAACGCCGTAAGAAATGTTCGAATACTGCGTGGGGTAGTCAGCGCCGTTGACTCCAAACTCCGAAAGCAAATTACCGGAGGGATCATAGAACCCAACATATTCGCCGCTGGCCCGGAGGCCGAATCCGGTGAAGTAACCGCCACCAGAACCGGGTGTCGTGTCGTCACCCGCGAACACGATCAAGTAAGACCCCGGCTGCATGTTGACCGAGGGCAGCACAAACTTAGTTGGCTGTGCCGGATCGTCGGTCAGCGAATAGCCTGCAAGGTTCCCAACCGAAGTCCCTTTGTTATGGAGTTCGATCCAGTCACTTTGATTGCCGTTGGGATCAACAAAGTTGGTGTCGTTGGAGGCTAGAAATTCGGTAACGACAATATCAGCGGCCAGCATCTTGCGATCTTCCAATTGCACAAATTGAAAGCGGTTTCGAAGGTGGGCATACGAACGCTGCTGGCTTCGAGTTTGTGCGTTACGTTTCGTCAGAGATGGAAGAAAGCGTTTTGACATGCTGTCCTACTTTAAGGAGAGGTGGGTTGGCAAACGAAGGTCATCCGAATAGCTCGACAGAGGTATCCGTTTGAGTCGACGCAGAGGAGAAGAGCTCAGATTAATATTATAGGCCTGACTGTATCGCAAAATCAGCGTTTTCTAAGCTATCAGAGGCGGAAACTTGCATTTTGTTGATGGAGTCGCCAACCAAACACCGTCAACGGTGCTTTCATTCGCCTAAAACCGAAGCTTGCTGGCGGTGATAGAATTCCCAAGGCGGCACTGGATTGGGCTGAGCCCACAAGCCGATCTTTTCACGTTTGGCTTTTTCGAAGGCCGCGCGATAGGCTTGGGCGCCTTCGAACTCGTTGCCGTCATACCAAGCCATTCCGTTTTCGATCAAGCTCAAACCGATGTCGGTCGCGTTGCCATTTTCATCGACGAAGATCGCGCGTCCGAATTCTCGTTTCCAATCGTCGTATCCATCGCTGGTGAATTCTAACCATTTGTGACGAAAGTTCTTCGTTAGAAAACCTTTCGACTGATCGTAGAAAGGCTGTCCCGGTTCGGGGCAATCGACGCCGGTGAGGTAGAAGTAGTGCAGTTCGTTGGCGTCACCGAATTCGAAATTATCACCGCCCCAGACGCGTCCGAGATAACCGAATAACTGCGCCGATGATTCTGCTCTCACGCCGGCGGGGACGGAGCTGTAGCTAATCAGCATTTTATCGTCGCGCCCAACGACCACATAGAACACCAAAATCGCAACCATGATGATTGCCATCAAAGCGATCGTAGCGCGTCGAATCAAAATATTTTGGCGGTCTGAATTCAATTTGGTTGGCTTCGAATAGGTTGGCCGTTCCGCGTCCAGGCGGAACCTTGGGCGGCCGGCGATTTTGTCGTTTCGGCCGTTGCTGCAATTGGCGACTTTGCCCGCGAGAGGCTGCTCAAAAAGCATATCTTTAACAAAACAGCCGTTTTTCTCTATCTCAAATCATGCTATCAGGCGTAATGTTACGTAATGTTCGTCAAAAGCGTTTCCGTAGCCGCAAAGCCGCAGATGGCCGATACTTAAACATGGCCGGTGCCACACGCCACTGTTCCGCGCGGCCCCGATATCGATTGACTCAACTCCAAGCACATCCCTATGCCGCATCGCATCCAAAAACCACTTGATAGTCGTGGAAAACTGACGCAAAACATGTTGGCGTTTTTGTCAGGGCAGAAGCGTGACTGTGGTCTTAGCCGGGTTGTGTTGAGCTTCGCGTTGAGCTGCGTGTTGAGCTGCGTGTTGGCTTGGATGCCTTCGCAAGCAGCAACTGGCCAAGAAGCGACGGAGGAAGTAGCGCGAAGCGTGCTCGATGGGCCAATCCTGAACGCTCAAGGAATACCCATCCGCGTCGCCGACGCAACAGAGTTAACCGCAACGTCGCAAGCAACTTCCCCTGCGGAGAATAAGGAACCTCAAAACGTTGACGCCGGTGAAAAGATTGACGCACTGATCACAAAGATCGTGCTGAAGAATATTCCTCATGAGTTCAAAGAAGAGAAAGATTGGGGCGGCCAAGAGCCACGTTGGAATGGCGTTAACATCCGCCGCGACGGATTGAAGATCCGAACCAACCGCAAAAAGAAAATGGTCAACCACGGCACATGGAAGAAATACCATGTTTCGCTGCTGAACCCGGAAGAGCAGTTTTTGATCTCCGTTAAAAACATGCGCGAAGCAGAAGACGGAAAGATGGCGTTTGATGTCTACGTTGCCGCCAATTTAAAAATCGACGGGCGGCAAGCAAAGTGGGTCAAAGGCGTGCAACTTTATAACGTTTCGGTTGACGGCAAAACGAAAGTGAATCTCAAAGCGACCATCGAACTGCGAACGCTGATGGACGTCACGAAGTTTCCGCCGGATCTGGTTTTCCGGCCCGAAGCCAAAGCCGTCGAAATTTCGGTCAAAGATTTTCGCATCGACCGCATCAGCAAAGTCGGCGGAGAAGTGGCTCAACAGGTGACTCAGATCGCCCGTGGCGCGATTAAAGGTCGTTTGGAAAAAGAAGAGGCGAAAACGGTCAAAAAACTGAACACAGAATTCACAAACAACGCCGACAAACTTAGGCTATCGCTGCATGACGCAATGTCCAACAAATGGTCTGCTGCGGCAAAAAAATTCATGCCCGCCGACGTGAAGAAGGCGTTGGAAGAACAGTAGGCGGGTCGAAGCATACCCTTTTCCAGCCCACTTACTACAATTGGGATCAAAGACAACGGCCGGTAGGAATCGGCTCTACACTCGATCGCGATTTACGCGGTTGCCATTAAATTTCCTGAAGCACTCGTTTTAAAGAAAACACTATGAGTCTGACTCAGCTCAACGCGCCAAAATTTGACTTCAAAGATTACCGATCATTATCGAACGAGCAGCTAAGCCAGCGGATTCGCGCCGTCAAACAAAACCTTGGCGATTCGCTGCAGATTCTTGGCCATCACTACCAACAAGACGAAGTCATCGAACATTCCGATTTGCGTGGCGATAGTTTGCAGCTGAGCCAATTGGCGGCCGAAAGGGACTGCGAGGCGATCGTTTTTTGCGGCGTTCACTTCATGGCCGAAACCGCCGACATCGTATCCAACAGCCCGCAGCGATTGGAAGACCGCAATGGCCAGCGCGTGACGGTGATGCTGCCAGACATGCGGGCCGGATGTTCGATGGCCGATATGGCGGCGATTGGACAAGTTGAAGATGCGTGGGCGGATCTTGGCGAAGTGATCGACACCGAAGACATCACGCCGGTGACTTATATTAATTCAGCCGCCAGCCTCAAAGCATTTTGCGGTAAAAACGGCGGCATCGTTTGCACCAGCAGCAACGCCGAAAAGGTATTGCAGTGGGCGTTCGCTCAGCGGAAACGCGTTCTCTTTTTCCCCGACCAACATCTGGGCCGAAACACTTCGTTGAAGATGGGAATCACTGACGACCAAATGTGCGTCTGGAATCCGCATGCTCAAGCGATGGGCGGCAACGAAAGATCGGTTTTGGAGAACAGCAAGGTCATTCTCTGGCAGGGACATTGCAGCGTGCACCAAATGTTCAAACCCGAACACGTCGCAGCATTTCGAAAGCAGCACGAAGGAATTCAGATTTTGGTTCACCCTGAGTGTCCGCGCGAGGTTAATGATATCGCGGACGTTTCTGGTTCAACGGGGAAGATCATCCAAACCGTTCAGAATGCTCCCGCGGGTACCAAATGGGCGATCGGGACTGAACTGCATCTGGTCAATCGGTTGAAGAAAGAGCATCCCGAACAAGAGATTCATTTCTTGTCGCCGGTGGTCTGCATGTGTGCGACGATGTATCGAATCGATTTGGCTCATTTGTGCTGGACGTTGGAGAATTACGCGGCCGGTTCGCCGGTGAACGTGATTCGCGTTGACGAAAAAACGCAAGAGTGGTCGCTGGTCGCGCTGGACCGCATGTTGGCACTTAGCTGATCCCCACGTGCACGACTGGGAAATAGTTCAGCGCATAAAAAAACAGGCTTGTGTGAAGGTGGGATGCACAAAGCCTGTTTCGGGGATGTTAGAGAAGGGTGAGCGAACTGACCTTGAGACGGCGGATGGGATGAGAACGCGTTAGATCGTTGTTCGCTCACCGGAAAACATGTAGTGCATTGAGCGTGCCAATCCGTGGCGGCGGATCGAAAAAAGTTGGCAGGCCGCAGAAAAAGTCCGTTTTTCAAGGCATTTCTCAGAAAATTGGCCGCGATAATTTCGGGATGTGCCGAAAAGAGATTCTCAGAGGGCCGGATTTTGTCTCGTTTTGAGAATCGTTTTTCACATCGAGACATCCGAAGCTCGTTTCGCTTGTCGGGTGGGCTCGTTCATCGGTTCCTGAGTTCGACTAGGCGGACCCCTTCGGCCTGCGGTGCTTGAACTAAATATTGGCCGCATTTGGATCGGAATTTAGGGCTGGACTGGTTGTACGACAAAACAACCTGCGGTGACGTAGTCGTAACCGGCGATTTACTCGTAAGTTATTGTAAAACGGCGGTGTCAAAAAGAGATTCCGATCAAGCATGAACCGGGGCATGGCGCGCCGATTCTCCCAGTGCGCTCTAATATTGGTTTTGTGAGGTATTTGTAGTACCGTTTGGGAACCGTCTCCCATGAGATTCTCAGAAAGCACCCTCGTTGCTAGGAATACACAATGAAGCTTCTACCTTTTCGCCTAATGACCATTGCTCTTTGCCTAGCGGTCTCGACTTCAACGGGATGCGCTCAGTCGACCCAGAAACCGGTCGCCGAATCTGATGCTCCTAAATTGAAATTGGAGCGTCCCGATAAAGTCGTCAAGACCGATGCTCAATGGCGAGCGGAACTCACAGACATCGAATACAACGTCACGCGGCAAAAGGGGACCGAGCCCGCATTTTCGGGCAAACTACTGGAGGTGAAGGACGCAGGTACATTCACTTGTAAATGCTGCGATCTGCCCCTGTTCGATGCGAGCACGAAATTTAAATCGGGAACCGGTTGGCCCAGCTTCTACAAACCGATCGACGAAAAAGCCGTGCTCAACGTCCCCGACAACAGCTACGGATGGTCTCGCACTGAGAACGTATGCAGTCGCTGTGGGGCTCATCTGGGCCACGTGTTCAACGACGGTCCAGCGCCGACGGGGCTACGTTATTGCATGAATTCTGTTTCGTTGAAATTCGTTCCCAAGGGTGAAACAAAGACCGACGACGAAGGCGGAAAACCATGAGCCAGAAGATGAACCCGCGACCGAGATACAAAGTAATCCAAGGCAACATCAAAGCCGGACCAGGGAGGCGCTTATTCATTCGCGCTTCATTAAGCTGTAGTGGATTTTGTTAAAAATCCCTGTTGGCGGCTGATTTCAAACGCACGATAGGTTTGCACTATTAAGGATATTTCTTAATTACCAACAGATCTTGGATCGGCAAACAGGAGCTTTAACAAGGCTCCACTACCTCAGCAGCCTCGTTAAAAGTGTCTTGCGATAACTCGCAAAAACCCAAGCTGGCGGTAATGACATTTTCGCGCGATTGGCTCACAATAGGCACTTCAGCAGCGTAGCGCGAATATCGAATAGGGAATCTAAATTCCCTTTATAATACTCGTCTCCAGCTACATTCAATTCCCATCGCATACTGAGAACCAGAAGCAAAAATGCCATCCGAACATCGCATCATCTACACACTGACCGACGAAGCGCCTGCGTTGGCGACACGATCATTTCTACCCATCGTTTCCGCTTTTGCGAACACCTGCGATGTATCCATTGAGACGCGCGATATTTCTGTGGCAGCGCGAATTTTATCTGCCTTCCCCGAGTGCCTGACCGAAGAACAACAGACTCCCGACGCGCTGGCGGAACTGGGCGAATTGGCCAAAACACCCGAAGCCAACATCATCAAACTGCCCAACATCAGTGCCTCGATCCCGCAAGCCAAAGCCGCCATCGCCGAACTACAGGCCAAAGGGTTTAAGGTCCCTGACTTCCCCGACGCCCCTGAGACTGACGAAGAACACAAACTCCGCCAGCGCTATTCCAAGGTGCTCGGCAGCGCCGTGAATCCGGTTCTGCGTGAAGGCAACTCGGATCGTCGCGCTCCTAAGGCCGTCAAGCAATACGCGCGGAAAAACCCGCACTCGATGGGCGCTTGGTCAGCCGATTCAAAATCGCATGTCGCCACCATGTCCGGCGGCGATTTCCGCAACAGCGAGAAGTCAACCACGATCAAAAAGGCAGGCAATTTGAAAATTGCGCTTTACGATTCCGATGGCAACGAAACCATTTTAAAGCTCGCCGTCCCAGTTTTAGCCGATGAAGTCGTGGACGCAACGGCGATGAACGTTGGTAAACTAAAACAGTTTCTCACTGACCAAATCGCGGACGCCAAATCCCAGGGCATCTTATTCTCCCTGCACATGAAAGCCACGATGATGAAGGTCTCTGATCCGATCATCTTTGGCCATGCGGTGAAACAGTTCTTCAGTGAGGTTTTTGCCAATCACGCCGACGCGCTTGAAGCCGCCGGTGCTAATCCCAACAACGGTCTGGGAAATGTATTGGATGCGATCGCAGGCTTGCCCGAGGACCAGCGGTCGCCGATCGAAGCGAATATTAAATCGGCACTGGAAAACGGACCTGATCTCGCGATGGTCAATTCGGACAAAGGCATCACCAACCTTCACGTTCCCAGCGACGTCATCATCGACGCCTCGATGCCTGCGATGATTCGAACTTCAGGCCAAATGTGGAACAAAGACGGCAAACAACAGGACACCAAAGCCGTTATTCCCGACAGCAGTTACGCCGCGATCTATCAAGAGACGATACAATTCTGCAAACAACACGGCGCGTTCGACCCGACGACGATGGGCAGTGTTCCCAACGTGGGCTTGATGGCTCAGAAGGCCGAAGAATACGGATCGCACGATAAGACGTTTGAAATCCCAACGGCAGGCGTCGTGAAAGTCACTGACGATTCCGGCGCAATCCTTTTCGAACACAACGTCGAAGCCGGTGACATCTGGCGTATGTGCCAGGTCAAAGATGCTCCGATTCGCGACTGGGTGAAGCTGGCCGTGACGCGTGCTCGAGCGATGGACGCGCCGGCAGTATTCTGGTTGGACAAGAGCCGAGCTCATGATGCACAACTGATCGAAAAGGTTAACCTCTACCTCAAAGACCACGACACCGCGGGCCTACAAATCGAAATCCTTTCGCCGGGCGAGGCCACCAAGTTCACGCTCGAACGTATCAAGGACGGCAAAGACACGCTCTCGGTTACCGGCAACGTGCTGCGGGATTATCTGACGGATCTGTTTCCCATTCTAGAACTTGGTACCAGTGCTAAAATGCTTTCCATCGTACCTTTGATGAACGGTGGCGGTTTGTTCGAAACAGGAGCCGGTGGTTCGGCGCCGAAGCACGTGCAGCAGTTCGTTGAGGAGAATCACTTGCGTTGGGATTCGCTGGGCGAGTTTCTGGCGTTGGCGGTATCGCTGGAGCATTTTGCCGATGTGGCCGGCAACCCCAAGGCAAAGATTCTGTCCGAAGCTCTCGACGCTGCGACAGAGAAGTTGTTGGACGAAGGAAAATCTCCTTCGCGGAAGGCTGGCGAAATCGACAACCGGGGCAGCCACTTCTATCTCGCGCTGTACTGGGCCCAAGCACTTGCTGACCAAGACAACGACGCGCAGCTAAAAGAGAAGTTTGCGACTCTGGCAAAATCGTTGGCCGAAAACGAAGCCGCGATCGCAAAACAGCTGACCGATATCCAAGGCCAGCCCGTTGACATCGACGGTTACTATTTGCCGTCGGAAGAAAAAGTGGCGTCGGCAATGCGTCCGGCCCAATTGCTGAATGAATTGTTGGGCTCGATTTAAAGAGTCATTGCCGTAATTCCACCGGCATCAAGCACTCCAGAGCGTAAACGCTGAGTGAAAAATGCTTTGGCTCGCGTTTCTCTCCAACCAGATCTCACTTGCTTGCGTGATTATCAACATCACGCAAGTTGAGCGGATCAATTCTTCGGTTGGACTCTTTATCTGCTGGCAAAAGTAGCGGAGGGCTCCTTACACAGATTCTCAGACTAAAAACGTGCCTCCTTCTCTAAAAGTTGCGGCTTTCAGGCTGCCCAGCAGAAAAATCTCTGATCCTTCAGAAATCTTCTTGTATCGGCCAATCAAACGGTTAGGATATTAGCCCCGCCCAACTGTTAACAATTTAAAGGTGGTTAGGTTGCTGCAGTCGACCTTACTGTTTTTGAATGGGCCTGACCGTCACTTTGCGCAAAATACTCTGTGCAGCGGCACGATTACTCGGCACACTTCGTTCTAGGATCATCTTGGAGAATTCATATGAAAAATAGATTTTTATTAGCCTTTGCCGTCGTGGTGATGGCGATCGCCAACAGCGCAAACGCTCAAGTTACCATCGAGGCGATTGATATCCGCGGCACAGGCGTTTTTGGAGGCGGTGCCGATAACCCAGCGGCAGGACTGTTCCTGAACCATGCGGTCAA
>CAKZVF010000146.1 GCA_937921995.1 uncultured Pirellulaceae bacterium | reverse complement strand
GAGACTGAGCAAAACGTTCAAGTCGTTTAGACCAGAGGGCGGCGGTTTCGGATCGAGTCATGGAAATTCTCCGTTGAGGAACGAGACAAAAACCAAAATTCTAAAACGCGCGCCTACAATGGTTACCGTGCACGGTTACATAAAAACGGTATTCGCATATTCCTGGGTAAAGCGAGGATCAGCATTATCGCCAGTAGAACTAACCCCAAAAGCACCTGCAAAGATTTCCAGAAATTGTGGAGAAATTGCTTCAGCATTTGGGGTTATACCTGCGAATGGACCAACTTGTGTTTGTCGAAACTCGGGAGTGAAGTACAACGTAACTGCATCATCTGCCGGTGCGGATGCACTCACAAGTTGCCCGCCTAAGGTGTCCGCAGCAAAGCCTTTTTCGGATATACTACTTGTCGCCAAACCACCGAAAGTGTACCTGACAAATGTAATTGGCACGTCCGTAGGGTCGCCGATACTTATAAATGCTTGTGCGTAGAAGGTGTTTACTGCTTCCAAATGCTCTTTGACAACTTCTTCAGTGAACCCGCCTACCTCTTCGCCTATATCATATTCATTGTCATTGTCAGCGTCGTTGTAAACGACCCTTGCAACAACATCTAAAAATCTAATCGCTTCAGGGCCATCCTCGTTTGAGGGCCGTCCTACCTGCATCTCGTTGGTTACACCATCATAAGACACCCGTACCGTGTCTCCCAATTGCACCAAAATTGTTTGGTTGCTGGGGTCTCCACTATTTCCAAATACTACAATTCGCTCGTCATCCGCTTCATTACTTACCAAACGAAGGACGTCGCTTCTGTAAACTGCCTCGCCCGCTTGTCGGTGTGTAAACTCCAATTCAGTAGCGTCGCCTACCACTACACCGTCGCGTACAATTTGGACCGTAACGTCAATAGAATCGGCATCAACGTCTGGAGCCGTCACTTGGAGGCGGAAATTGTCGTGGTCCCGTGTCGTTGTTTCAAAATTCGTTTGGCCACGCGCCGGTAGTTCGTCATTGGTTACAAAGTTGCTGACCCTTAACGCATCTGTCGCTGGTAGAAGCTCTTTTTCAACACTGTTGGTTCCATCGAACTCAGCATGGAAGAAGCTAATTGATATTGAAGATACTCCCGGTATTCCCGACGGTTCCCCTCCTCCTGCAAGCGAATTAACAAATAGTAATATGTCGAAATCAGGCAAGTTAATACTCGATGAAAATGGGCTGATAGTTCCCGCGCCATCTACAGCAGCAACATTTGCCGCGCTACCATCTCCACCGACCACCACCAAAGTCGTTCCAATGACATGAGCTGTGCTGACGGACGGTTGAGCGTATGACGCGAGCGTTAAACCAAAATCGGAATTGATCGTTGCAGGGAAGCTTCCAATGAGAGTTACATCCGGAGCGACCCCTACTCCACCAAAAGAACCAGAACCACTACTGGTAACATCTTGAAACGCAACTTTTCGCGGACCAACAGTTAAAACACTGACGTTACCAAAAGTCTCTACGTCCCCAAGTGCCTGTGCTGCAGCGGCGAAAACAACGCCTGACACCGTATCGGTTAAAGTTGGACCAAACAGCCCCACCAATACGGCCAGATCTGAATTGCTGTCATCGTCGTCATCGCTGTCACTACCGCCATCACCATTGGTAGGATCACTTCCATCTCCCGAGACGCTTCCTCGAGCATCCAAAACCGTATCTAGCTGAGCGCTGCTGACGTCCTGTAGCACATCATTGTCACGTTGAATGAAGGTGTCGCTACCAGATCCACAGTTGAGTTGATCAATATCGGTTTCAAAGCCACCTTCCAAGTGGTCATTGCCACCACCGCCGAATAACTGGTCAAGGCCTTCCATACCGTCAAGCGAATCATTGCCCGTACCGCCGACCAAAAAATCATCGCCTGTCGATCCATTGAGGTTATCGTTACCCCCTTCCCCGAATAGGGAATCGTCGCCTTGGTTACCCGCTAGAAAGTCGTCGCCTGTGCCGCCATCGATCCGGTCGTTTCCTTCTCCGCCATAGATGACGTCCTCGCCAGCGTTGCCCGAAATATTGTCATCACCAAGGCCGCCAAAGACACGATCGTTTCCGTTGCCTGCTACAACGATATCGTTTCCGTCCCCACCGCTTATAAAATCATCACCGCCATGTCCGTTGATGACATCGTCGCCAGTTTGGCCGAAAATGCTATCAGCGCCATCGGCCCCTGAAAGTCGGTCGCGACCGTCACCGCCGCTGATTACGTCGTCACCTAATCTTCCATTGATAATATCATCGCCAAAACTTCCACGAAGGATATCATCGGAAGACCCTCCGTTAAGGATGTCGTTACCGCCCTGCCCATTGATCTCTGTGGGCACCTGCGCTGAACTGTAAACGCTGTCATCGCCATCGCCTGCAAAAACCAAGACATTTTGGATGTCAGAAGATGCAAAACTCCCAAAAACCGCGTTGTGTTGATCGAAATTAATTGAGATGTCTGTGAAACCCGGTGTCGCGGAAGAAATCACGATCGTATCATCCTGTGCCGTGGCTATCACAGTCACAACGCCAGCATTCTCAACGATCGAAGCCAACATCTTCCTATCTTCGAGCTTTGGAATGTCAGACTGGGGGGGTGGGTCGTTTGCGTCGCTGAGATTGCGAAGCTTTGCTTGAAATCGAGTTGCCGCGCAGGTTAAGTTTGCTGAAACGGGAAAGCATGGCGTTATCTTTCTGAAAGTTTTTTTGGAGGGGCGAGAGTGCAAACAACAACGCGGGTCGTTGACTCAACTACGTTCTACGAAGACCTGCAAAATGCGTCAAGCAGCGGTAAGTGATCAAAGGCAGTTTTGTATCGCGAGAAGGCCAGAAGTGTTTCCCCGACGCGGCTTTGCGATTTAGATTTTATTTCGCCGCAAGCAAACAAAGCCTGCTCTTCACACTACCGGATTTTTGGCGGCTCCAACAGATCGACATCGTCTTTGGGTTTTGGTGGCGGTAGAAATTTTACGGTGGCGGTGATCTCTTCTGGCTGGGCATCTTCCTCTTGATCATCGTCACCACCGGAAGCCGTTCTTAGGAACTTTATCTCCGTTTCGGCGCCCGATTCAAACCGGTTGAGAATTTGTTTCAACGTGAGCAAATCGGAGACCGTTTTCTCGTTGAGCTCCAAAATAATGTCCTGAGCCGTCAGCCCCGCGTTGTCAGCAGCCGATTTTGGAACGACCGATTCAACGAACATGCCCTGCCCGTCAGTGTTGGGTGTGGACTTGATCCCTAGAAATGCTGGGTGAATTCGGGTCTCTGGATCCTTCAATCGCTCGATCAAGTCATCGGCTCCGTCGATGGGGATCGCAAAACCGATTCCCGAATCGTACCACTCGACCCCTGCGCCTATTGCCGAAGATTGTGGATTCAGCGGAACACAGATTCCGATCAATCTTCCCTGAATGTCAATCAGGGGCCCGCCATAGTTCGCGGGACTGATATTGGCGTCGGTCTGTACCGCGCGTCCGCCGATGCGATTTTTGGCGCTGATGATGCCCATCGAAACCGCCGGGCTTTTATCTCCGTAGCCCACCCCCAGCGATAGCGCCCACTGACCCACCTGCAGGTCTGCGACTTTGGTGATCTCAAATTCAGATACCTCCGGTAAGTTGGTCGTGTCCTCGATCTTCAACAAACAGATCTTACGTGAATCGTCGCGCCCCATCGGCCGCGCGACTCGCCGAACACCGTCGGAGGTGACGACGGTGGTGATCAAAGGCTGAGTCACGAAGTTGAAGGTGCTGGTGATCACATAGCCGTCAGGCCCCAGTAAAATACCGGTCGTGTTACCTTCGCCCTGTTTTCGGATGCCGCCGATCTTACCTTGTTTGGTCCCCACGCCCCCATAAGATTCGATCGTGACAAGCATCGGCTGAATTTTGTCGACCGCCGCGCGGAATGCCTTCGCGGTCGCTTGAAGAGTGTCGGCGGATTGGGCGCGTGCTGCGGTAACCGGTAAGCACAACCCGACAAAGAAAATGAGAATTTTGATGGAACGCATTTGCCTATTTCTTTTTAACCGGCGTGATTTCTTTGCGAATCAACTTCGAACCGCGTTTGAAAACGATGGCCACTTCGACATCAGGAACCAACCGATCAACCACTTTTTGATATTCCTGCACCGTTCCAATTTGGACGCCATCAATCGCCACAATCAAATCGTCAGGTTTGAGTCGGAGTTTCGCCGCCGGCGTGCCTCGCCGGACACGATCAATGTAGGCCGGGTCATCACGACTGCCCATGGCAAACACGACGATGCCAAGATCCGCTTGGCCGATCATTTCGTTGTCGGCTCGGGTGGCAAGTTTTGTCGACGCTGTTTCGTCATTTTTGTTTTCAACGAACCGTTTCAAGGTTGCGTTGGGAACGGCGTAGTTGATGCGCGTGTTGGTTTCGGAACTGTTGATCAGTTTTCCGATCATGCCGACCAGTTTTCCTTCTGCGGTGATGACTGCTCCGCCACTTGCGCCGGGATTGCTGGTGATCGCATCAATCAACACCAACGGACCTTTGTACGCGACGTCGCGATCGTTCAGACGCGCCTCGATCGTCGATCGCAGGGAAATAATTCCGATCATCGCCGACATGGGTTCGGATTTGTTGGCGACCTTGAACGCGTTACTCAGCGCGACGACCCAGTCTCCTTTTTCTCCGATCGGTTCCTCCGATAATTCAAAGTAGTCCAATTCACCTGCCGGCTGAATCTTTAATAACGCCAATTGCAGTGTTCGGTCGCGGCGGAGAATGGTCGCCGGATAAGATTTACCATCGCTCAGTTCGACTCGGGTTTGCATGCCATCTAAAAATACGCCCTGTGATGTCAGAATCAAACCGTCTGCACTGACAATAATGCCCGAGGCATATCCGTCGACGCGTCCGGCACCGGCACCGATGATCTTTGCCATTTTCGGTTGGCACTGCTGGATAAGCCGCGGCAAAAAGCTGTCTTGTCCGAATCCGTATTTCGGTAAACATCCCCAGATCACTGTCAATCCAAGCAACAGCAAACAACCGCGCGACAATGATTTTCCCCTATTCATCATCGACTTCCTCGTCTGATGTCATTTCCGGCTGCTCTTGTTCGGTAAGTGCCGCCAATAGCTTCTCAAATTTTTCAAAAGGAACTTTTGTGGTGGTTTCGTTTGTTATTGTCGCAACCACCTGAGCATCGAGTCCGCGAACGTTCTTTCGTACTAGCGGGAAATCAATTTTGGAATCATCCAACGCCTTCCATTTTTCCAACACGACGCTGCCGTCTTTACCGTTCAAATCACCAGCGCATTTACTCAGCCTCATCGGTCTGTCCCCGTACAGGGTCCCGGTCAGCCAAAAATAAAGCGGATCTTGATCTTCGTCTTCGACCAATAAACGGTAAGCACGGCGGTCACTGCAGAGATCCGCGCCGTCGATGAGGGTGTCACCAAGTGCCGCAAAGGGAGGTTCTCCAAATCCCGCCGTGAGCGCGATGGCCTGCAGGATTTCGAATTGAAGTTTCGCTTGCACCTGAGTCAGCTGAGTCATCTCTTCGGTTTTCTTAAAGAAGTTATCTCCGTCAAAGAAGTAAACTGCCGGCTCACATTCGACTATGAAACGCCCATCAGCACACAACCATGTCGTCAGTGACTGGGACGATTGCCCGGAGGTTACTAGCATTTCATCCAATCGCCAGCAACGTTCGGGCGAACCAGCAAGCATCGGTTGTTGCCACTGCTCCAATAATTCGCGGACGTAAACACGATTCAAACGCCGGTCGCGGACTGTTCCCGGTTCGGCGGCGAGCAATTTTTGCATCTGCAGCTTCCGAATTTGTATTTTCTCTTCTTCGGTCGGCGGAGCGTCGGGATTCTTCTTCTGCAGCGGCGGCGGAGCTTTGGGACGCCGATAAGGCAATCCCAACAAACGAACCTGAATTGCAACTTCGGTGCCGTCGGCTTTGCGAATCTTCATCCGCGCCGGCCAGCCCTCGGGAAGCGTGCAGATCAGATTGGTGAACTGGTTCGCTGTTTTGATTGAGACGCCTTCAAATTCCAGCATCTCATCCCCCAACGTCAATCCTGCTTCGGCAGCAGGCGAATCGACCGACAGCGTCGAACAGACCACTTTGTCTCCACGGTCAGAGAAAGTTGCGTCCAAGGTTCCGTGTTCCACTAATTTGGTCGCCAAAAGTTCGGGGATAAAGTTCTTGATCTGGTTGGATGAAATCGCATATCCCAATCCCACGTTAACGCGGCCTCGGTCCTGAAAGCTTCCACGTCCGTTGATGCCGATCACTTCTCCCGAGAAATTGAACAGCGGGCCACCTGAATTGCCGGGATTGATTGAACTGTCGACTTGAATGCAGTTGCCGTAGACCAACTCATTTTGCCCGGCACCGGATTGATACCGTTTGACGCCGCTGACGATTCCCACTGTCACCGTCGGTGATTGATCCTCGGTCAGGATGAAGGGATTTCCCATGGCCAAGGCCCAATCCCCGACTTCAACGTCGTCCGAATCTCCCAGCGGCGTGAAGGGGAACTTGAAGTCGGCCCCGTCTTCTTCATTGGGCATCATCTGAATCAACGACACGTCACCGCCTGGATCGGTGCCAATCAATTTCCAGCGGTACATCTTGTCGCCCGCCATGCCTCCCCAGCCTTCCACGCCCGCACCGATGATGACGTGGTGGTTGGTTAGCGTGATTCCCGTCGGCGTGATCACAACGCCCGATCCGCCGCCGCCTCGGTCTTGGTCATAGATCGCGACGACGCTGTTAACGACTTGGCCGATCGCATCGATGCGCTGTTGTTCGAAGTCGAGAATGGATTTTAGTTCCGCGTCGGTGAGGGCCGGTGGATCGGCGAAGCTGATTTTTTGTTGGGAAGCTATCCACATCAGTAGCGCAATAGAAAGCAGCGCTGAAATGTTCAATAGATTCTTCATGTTAGGCATCTGTTTTTCGAAGGGGCACGCACATTGTCACTCGATTCTCCGAATCGTAAGCGCGTCTCACGTTTTCACGTTTTTTTAAACAATTTGAAGTGAACTCAAAAAAGGATCATGGCTTCACAAATTTTGCATCGGCCCAGTCGGCGTGATCAGCTAAATCGAATTGCTCGCCCGGTTCCACAATCAATGTCACCTTCGCCATTCCAGAGATATCAAGGTCAACTTGCTCTGGCGGTGTTTGACCGGTAATCCTCTGCGACCAGAGCTTAATCCCATCGGCATAGACGGACATCAAACAGTCGCCGCGTCCATTGGTTTCGGCATCGATGCCGGCAATGGTTTGAAACTTTTCGAAGTCGTTTGTGTTGGCAAATTCAAGTTTGCAATACGAATGCGTGCCGAGGCCTTTGCGATAGGTTTGTGGTGAGGATTGGCTGGAGGTGTGCAGCCGAATCGGATTCCCGTCGACGCTGCGGTCGCGTTGCCAGCCTCGTTGGGGAGCGAAGATGGAATTCTGCTGGACGGTCAAGGGTTCTAGGTTCGACAGGTAAACGAGGTTGTCAGATTGTAATTCCAACCGGTTGACCGACGCCCAAGGAATCTCCAGCGCGTGGTTGGACGTGAGCGCGAAGGTAAGAACTCCGTTGTCGACGTTTTTGATCTGTCCGGTCAGCACCGCGCCATCGGAAAGTTCTACTTGAGTTCCCGCAAGCGATTTTAGACCGAGGTCCGCCAGTGATACCGCGTTAATCTTCTCCAAACCGATCTTGCGTGACTTGCCGTTGAAGTTCAATCGGAGTTTTCCTTGGCTCATGCCTTCAAAAATCCCCGCAACCACTTTTTCACCTTCGGGCGTCTCAACGATGACCGTGTCGGCGCTGTCGGAACGATCGGACAGCAGTTTGTTGACCAGTTGCGTACGTTTGAAGACGACCGCCTGGATGACGTCCAGAGGCACCTGCATGGCGTTACCCGAAGTCGACACGATGCTCGCAACCGAGTCTTGAATGTCGATGCTGTTGGTGAAGAGTTTCCCTTGGCCAGCGATTACGACTTCGACCGCACCGGGCGCGACGGCAGGAGTCTCGGTTTGATAGGCCACAATTTTTTCAAGCTTGGTATCCGTGGGGACGCCATCGCCAAAAACAAATCCGTCAACCGAAACCGCTTCGATTGTCGCCGAAGTTGCCGAGCCGTCGATCCACTGGATGTTAGACTGCGCCGATGCAAGCGAGCACCACAGCCATCCCAAGCCAATGGCTAAGATGACTTGCATACGATGGATTCTGGCGGAAGCAAAAAAGGTCATAGGTTAAGCAATGGCTACATTGATTCGGTGGAGCAAATGAAAACAGATACACTATGGTACCAATTTTTGCAGAGATTGGCTCAAAACCGGTCGCTGAGTTGCGGATAATTTTTCCGGTCATTTTTACACCAGTCCACAGGGGCACCTATTGGCTCCGGCGAAAACGAAACCAATGGAAGGAAAAAAAGACATAAACCCCACAATGCCGTAACACGTTGGTAACATCGAACCTCTATCCTGACGCCTGTTAAATACTGTTACACGCTGTGATGGCATCCTGTAGCGACTTCACCATCACGCCTTACTCAAGAATCTCAGGGAGACCAAGTTATGAATTTTTCACTGCAGGATTGTCAAAGCATGTGTTTTGGATCTTCGACCGATCCGCTTCCGATCGCATTCAAAGAATCCAAACGACCCCAACGAAGCCATCACCGAAAATGCGCCGTTAGGATCGTCGTCATCCTGGTGGCCTGCATGAATTTCCTCTCACTGACCGGTGCCGCAACGCCTGTTCAGAATGAGCTTGAGAATGGGATCTACCTCCAAGAAACGGTCGGTGATCTCCCCAAAGCCATCGATGCTTTTAAGAAAGTCGTTTCCGAGAGTGACGATGCACTGGCCGTCGCTGCGGAGGCTCAGTTCAGGATTGGCGATTGCTACGCGCGGTTGGGAAAGGATGACAAGTCAACCGCGGCTTGGGAAGCGGTGGTCAGTGACTATCTCGGACAAACAAAGTGGGTGAAGTTGGCAAAGTCGAAGCTCAACAGTGAACTGAAACTTCTGCCGTTCCCATGGGGCGCAGGAGATGAGCTTCAGTTCAAGATAACACTTCCAAATGGAATGGACGCAGGGTACCAAGTCTGGCGGATTGGCTCCGTCAAACACAAAGACGTGCAGGCTTGGAAGTGTACAACTCAGCAGACCATTACAATCAACAATCAGCAAAATAAGAGCCACGTTATCGCCGATCAGCAAACTTTCGCGCCAATCGAGAGTAGCTGGAGACATACGATACTGGGAACTGCGAACGCTACTTTCAAAACGGGCGAAGCGGTCGTCACGATGGTGGGAAAGGATGCTCCCAAGAAATTGAAATACGACGGATTGACGTTCGACAATGAACAAGCCGCCGAGGTCTTTCGTTGCTTGGACATGAAGGTTGGCCAGAAGGATAAGATCAATTTGGTGACCTCAATAGGCATGACCTTTATCCCTTTGCCATTTGAAGTGACCGGTATGAAGACGGTCAAGTGCGCCGTGGGTGAGTTTGAGTGTTTTGTTCTTGAACTGTCCATCGGACAGACCTTTTATGTCGCCAATAATCCGTCCAGATACATCGTCGGATTCGATGGAGGCGGTATCGAAGCACGACTGGTCAAAGTGATCACGGCGGATCAATTCGAAAAACCTGTTCAGGTGGATACCGACGGATTTGATTTGACCTTGCCTGCGGGCTGGCATGCATTTTCACAGCCTAGTCCCAAGCACAAGGACCAATATCGAGTCCGACTGGTTGATCCTGATAACAGTGTCGATGCTTGGGTCGAATTTAGCCCCATCGCCGCGCTGAAGAAAAATCAAAAGTATGAATCACCCCAGCAGTGGGTTGAGAAAAAGCTTGATGATGCCAAGGAACATCATAAAGACGTGACCATCGGTGGCGATCAGGCACAAGCGGCAGATTCAAAACAGGACTCCGGCGCGACCGCGGCCGAAGGAACTTTTGAGTACAAAGACGGCGACCGCGGCAAGGTCGGGAAATTAAAGTCGATTTTTGGAAAAGACGTTGCTGTTTGCTTTTCACTAACTCACCCGAAAGAAGATGCTAAAAAACTGTCAACTGAATTAGACTCCATCATGTCTAGTATCAAGTTGAAGTAGGCTCACGCAACGAAAGAGTTTCCAAAACACCATGCAAAAAGACCGCATCGTCTGGCCAATCCTATTGCTCCTGCTGACGGCTTTGATTCCGTCATTGGGAGTCATTTGGATGATGCGCGAAGCGGTTAGCAACGACCGGTTGGCGGCCACTCAGCGATTGGAGGACGCGTACCGAACGCAGTTAACCTCGGCTAACAAACTGGTACAACAACGTTGGAATGAGAACCTGAAGACGCTGGAGGGTGCCGTCGATTCGGCGGATCCTGCCAGGTCTTTTGAGCGCGCCGTTGCTCTCGGGCTGTGTGAAAGTTTGATCGTACTGGATGACAATCAACAATCGGTGTATCCAAACTTCCATGCGGGAACCACGCTGCCCGCGGCGTACCCGTCCGAGGGGAAAGAGGCTCTAAATGTTGCGAATGAGTTGGAGTTTCAAGAGCATCAGTTTGATGCCGCCGCAGAAATATGGGGTTCGATCCTCAACGATTTAACTAAGGAAAATCTCGAAGGAGCCAACGCAACTAAAAACGCTATCCTTCAGTCGCAAGTTCGGCAAGCGATTGCGCGGTGCCTGATCAAGGCGGAACGGATCGACGAAGCCGTTGTGCATTTAAATGAGTTGTGGAATCTCGGTGAAGGCGACACCGGTGATACGCAGGGACGCTCTTTTTCTCTCAACGCGGGCTTTCGAATCCTTGAAGTTATTTCACCCGAGTCGGATCAGTGGAAGAAGATTGCTGACGAGCTAATTCGGCGCGTTAAAAACTACGATCAACAGTCTGAAGCGGGAAGCAAACGCACGTCAATCTCGTCAGCTCAACGGTTGTTTCTGATGAACCGGCTAACTGCAATGCCGGAAGTTGACGCCACATTCAAAACCTTGCACGCCGAATCACTTGGGAATCAATTTTTGGAAAAATTTGACTTTGACAGTTTATCTGAAGACGAAACTTCCAGAGAAACGCTCATCAGCGGCGAACGAATTTTGAGAGGTGAGGGGGATTTTTTCTACCAATTTACTTCGGACGACTCTGCGATTGCGATCTGGACCCAATCAGATCTCAAACTGCGGATCGAAAGCTATCTCGCAGAGATCCCGCTACCAGATGAATTTGAGTGGGTCGTAGATTCCGAGTCCACTGCCGAGCGTCCTTGGATTGACGTATCGCTCCGTCCTCTTTCGGATCAGTTACGAATCGGCATCGATGCCAAGAGCGATCTGCTCTCTAGCGCATCTGGGCAAAGGACTGGCATCTACATCATGATCACACTGATGGTGGTCGCTGCGACGACGATGTTGGCGTGGCTGCTTGGCAAAACTGTTTCTAATCGACTTAATCTTGCTCAGCAGAAGAACAACTTGGTTGCCAATGTTTCGCATGAGCTGAAAACCCCTTTGTCATCGATTCGTTTGTTGGTTGACACCATGCTGCGAGAGGGCGATTCTCCCTCGGATGAAAATTCTCAGAGAAAGCGACATGAATATCTACAGCTCATTGCCCAAGAGAATGCGCGTCTGTCACGGTTAATTGACAACTTTCTAACGTTCTCGAAATTGAATCAGAAAGGTCAGCAGTTGGACGCGTCACCGATCAAGGTTGAGACTGTGGTGCGTGATGCAATGAAGGTCTTTGCTGAACGCATTCCCGAATCAGCCAACGCGATTGAGTGTTCCGTGCTGGAGGACGTGCAGATTGTCGGCGATCGTGATGCGTTGGTCACTGTTTTGGTGAATTTGATCGAAAATGCATGGAAATATAATGAGAATGATGACTTACCCGCGATCAAAATTTCTGTGAAACGATCCAAAGTTGAGGCTGAGATATCTGTGGTAGACAACGGCATCGGCATGACTGCGCGCGAAGCGGCGAATGTTTTCGATCGCTTCTACCAAGCGAGTTCTTTGATGACGCGCCCACAAGGAGGTTGCGGACTGGGTTTAAGTATCGTTAAAGCGATCGTCGATGCGCATCGCGGTTCGGTGTCCGTTACCAGTCACCCCGGTCAGGGCAGCACGTTTAAAATCCTGATCCCTTGCCATAGCGTTACCGGCGATGGCCGGCTTAGAGAAGAGGATTTGTAATGCCCGCGACCAGAAGAACCAGTCAATCCATCCGGCCAAACCACGATCGGCACATTATGATCGTGGAAGATGATCCGGTGCTACTGCGCGGATTGACGGATAACTTCGTTGATGAAGGATATCAGGTTTCGACCGCCACCGATGGCCAGGATGCGATTGCGATGTTAATGTCGCAGCCACCGGATTTGTTGTTGCTGGACGTGATGATCCCAAAAGTTAACGGCTATGACGTGTGCCGCCGGATTCGTTCAGAGAATATGGCGTTGCCAATCATTATGTTGACAGCCAAAGGCCAGGAACAGGAGATCGTGCGAGGGTTGGAGTTAGGCGCCGACGATTATGTGACCAAGCCATTCGGGATTCATGAATTACTGGCTCGGGTTGGCAGGCTATTGCGGCGGCAATCCGCCAGTAATCAGACGGTGGTCAAGTTTGCAAATTGCGAGTTCGACAACATGGCTCATACGCTGCGCGTTGATGGTGTTCTGACGCCTCTAACAACCAAAGAATATCGTCTGCTGGAGTTGTTTGTTTCAAATCCGCACCGAGCGCTGACGCGGACCGAAATCATGAACCGCGTGTGGGGACGCAGTGTGATTGCGTCATCGCGTAGCGTTGATCGCTGTATCGCAACCTTACGTGCGAAGATTGAACCCACACCAGCAGAGCCACGATTCATCCACACGATTAGAGACGTCGGTTACCGTTTTGAGATGGAGCCGAGCGGTTAAGCCCAGAATAGCTGGGCTGGAGTACAACTGCTCTGCTTACTCGTCTTCACCATTGGCGGCTTCCATGTAGCGTTCGACGATGTCGCGATAACGGGCCGGTAATTTTTCCTTGACTGCGTTGTTGGCTGGATCACGACTGCGATCGCGCAGCCTGCTCCAGGGGCTGGCTGGAGAATCGTCGTACGTTTTGACGACCGCTTGGCCGTTGGGATTGCTGCTGCTTCCGCCCTGTTGGCTTTGACTTTGGGATGGCTTGGGCGATTTTGGTTTCTTGGCTTGTTGATCTTTCTGGCCCTGAGATGGCTTGGGCTTCTTCGAACTACTGGCGCTGCTGGAGGCTTCCTTTTTCTCTTCTTCCTTGATCAGTTTATTAAGCATGGCGACGATCTTGTCTTGTTGCTGCTGAGTCGATTCGTCTGTCTTGGACAGCTGCAAACGCCGGCGCGAATAATCCATGCGGCGATAGATGTCCTCAAGTTTCCCGTCCTCAACGGCCTGTAATTGTTGCAGTTGCCTCCACGCACTGACCTGCATCCGTTCGGGAGCGCCTGGGCTTTCTTTGAGGAAACGCATGAACGACGCGACGGCGTCCTCTTTTTTCAACAGTCCCGTTTGGGCCAACCCCGTGAAGTACAACGCCGGGCCACGGTGCGCCGTAAAATCGGCAAGCTCTCCTGATAATTTCTCTAAATGAACAATCGCATTTTCGAATTGTTCATTATTCATCAGCGTCCGCGCCAAAAAGAACGTCGCGTCGGCGGCCAAGAATTTGTCATCGGCTTCCGTCAGCGGCGTTAATAATCGGATTGCTTCTTCGATTTCTTGAGCGTCAGAGGATTCCACGGCAACGGCGTAATCCGGATAGATCCGGATCAAGCCTTCGGTAACCGCGTCGGTGATGCTGTCATCGTACTGAGCGATGACATCTTTGACCTCGGCGCGTCTGTCGGCGATTGACTCCAGCGCATCGACATGTGATAGGAACGACTCCAGCAACTGCCCGTCAGCATCCGGATTCGGGTTGGCCGAAAGCACGTTGGTCGCCGACAGCGCGATCAAAATCACGGTGGCAAGCGCCACCGCTATTGTTGCGGCGATTCTGCGAACGTGTGACCGGCGCAGAGTCGCATCGTCAGTCGCGGCAATTGTTGAGCGAATCATAACGCGCATCCTTTTTACTGTTTCTTCAAAATGGTGTCGGTCATCTCGAGAATCTTTTTCTGCATCGCGGCGGCATCAATGATCTCTTTTTCCACTGCCTCCACCAGAGCGGGTTCTTCTCGCATGATCTCCAGCTTTTTGGTGCGTCGATTCAGGCGGCGTTGACGCATCCTCAATATTTTAAGTTCGGCCGATTTCTTAAGCAACGGTTGTTTGCCGCCACCACCGCCGCCCCCACCGCCGCCTTTCTTTTCTTGTTGAATCTTTTTGAGGGCGTCCAGCAGGTCTTCAATGGTCGTTTCGATTTCTTTTTGAACCAGTTGCGTATAGGCGTCCGTTTTTTGTGCCTGTAAAAGATCGGCGGCCGATGCCAGTTCCGTCCGCAGATCTTGGACGACTTCGGGGAATACGATGCTGGTCCCATCCTCTAATAATAAATCGTAAGCCTGTTGCCCCAGTTCGCGGATCTCAAGTTCTTCGGTCGCCAAACGTAGAATGAGCAATTCGTCGCGCAAACGCAGTTGCCCGAGGTTGGAACGTTTGTCTTCGATCTCAATCGTCATCACGCTGGCGATATTTTGACGGTCAAGCATTTCACGAAACCGGGCTTCTAAACGGGCAAGTTTCTCTTCGTTGGTTTCCTCACGCAGCTGCGATAACCGTTCTTCGATCTCCTCCAACGCCTCTTCCATTTTCTTTTCGGCTTGCTTCTGTTCTTTCTGGGCCTGTTCCGAGTCGTTTTGCTGCATGTTGTCGGCAGCCTTCTGCTGCGCGTCGCCGGCCTGTTGCATCTGCTGTTGGCCGGGCTGTTTGGATTGCTGGTTTTGTCCGCCGTCATCGTCAGACTTCTTGGCCTG
>CAKZVF010000145.1 GCA_937921995.1 uncultured Pirellulaceae bacterium | reverse complement strand
TTACGATCCGCTTAAAATCGCGATGAAGGGTGAGATGTCCAAGAAGTCAACGGTTCCGTTCTCATCACAATCCGCTTCGGCTTGATTCGTCCCGCCGGCCAGAACCGCAATGAAGGGCGCGATGTCTAAGAAGTCGACCGTACCGCTCAGATCGACATCGCCAAGGAGGGTTGAAGTACCCGACACAACAGTAAGCGTGCCGACCGCCCCGGCCGCCAAGATTCTATTTGAATTGATAAAGACTCCGCCACCGAAATCAATCGCCAACAGTTCATCCCGAGTGTAGGTGCCAGGTGCAACCGAAAGACCGTCGAAAACCGCGCTGGTTACCGCATAATCTTTCGTTAACCCGAGCTGCCCTGACCCAAGCACTTCAACTGCGAAGGAAGCATCCGCAGGCAGAATTGCGGGCGGAAAAAAGTTTGCGGTCCGATTTACGTTGAACGTGCCGGAGAACCCAGTCGTGTTAACGGTATCTTGAAAAATAACCGCTGACCGATCTACTGGCATTACTGGAAAACCTCCTTCAACAAAAATCGTCCCGTTACCAAGCAACGAGGCATTGGCAATTACGATATCTCGACCGTTGTTGAGGCGTCCCGAAATCAGAGAACCGCTATTGAGTGTGAAATTGTTGCCCTGGAGGTCGATGATAAACGGAATGTTATTTAAAACGGTAATCGTTCCGCCATCCAGAGTCAGGTCTCCATTGAAGGTCAACGTCGGACCAGCAGCGCCTGTTGCCAATCGGCCATCGGTTTGCACGCGAAGCTCTTGGCCTTCCCAAGTCTGCGTTATAGTTTTGAGCGTCAAGGCTCCGGTATCCCATTGTTGGGTATCGCCAACGACCGGTGCCGCCCCGAGTGTCCAGGTTGCGCCGTCATTGATGTCGCCATTATCGGTCACCGCGGTTTCCGCGTTCAAAATACTGGGTAACGCGAACAAGGCCATCAGTGCGGGTAAAACAAGTCTTTTCAACGTCATGGCGATTTCCTGTATGAATACTGGGGTGGTCGTTTAGCAGCTGCTGAGGCCGATTTTTATCCTGATGTGTCGCGAGATCGGTCAAATGAACATACTGCCTGCTTATCTATGACCGTTATGCCGCAGCCTGATTCAATCTCACTCATTTTCTCTGCAATTCGGCAGGATTTCGTAAAGTGACAACGTAGCTGTTGGTTTGCCCGCGCGAGTGGTTTTAGGCCATGGCAACCAGATCGCCAGCAGACTTCAGCCATGCAAGCGCATAAAGGCACTCAGCCGACGTGTTCGATTCAACAGATGCGGGGAATGACAGATCATCTACGCCAAGCTATTTCTTTTTGAATTTCCAACGATATAGCGACTTGCCGCGCGCATCGGTAATCTCAGCAGCGAGAAGCGTGACCTTCCCAGGACCGTTGGATGGATCGATACGAATCCCGCTGAGTGGATCCTGAGGTGAAATAGCAATTTGATACTCGTGCGGCTGGCCGTCATGGTCGACCGAAAATCCAACGCTTCGACCGTCTGAGAATTTTGGACTACTCGACGGCGAGGCCCAGAAGACTTGTCCGTCGCCGCTTGAATTTGAACTCATCTTAATACGCAACTGCATGTCTGCTGCCGGAAAACTCTGCCCCAGATCGAAACTCATGTAAGGATCGTTGCCTGTGCTTTTGATCAACAGGCTTCCGTCTTTCAAACGAAGTTTCGCCAAACGATTGCCTTGCCATCCGGCGACCGGTGCAGCCAACTTGCCTGGCTTTTTGGGCCGCTTTCCATGCGGCTCAGCTTGACCGACCTTCGCTAGATCGTATTTCGATGGATCAAACGATGGATTTGCAGTCGGTCTGACGGCGTTCGTCTCGACCAGGAAATTCTCAATCAGCAGATCCAGCTCCTGAACTTTGTCAGGATGTTGTTCCGCCAAATTATTGGTCTCGCCGATATCTTCTTTCAGATTGTACAGCAACCAGCGATGTTTTCCGTCTTCACCGTTTTGAAACAACCGGATCAACTTCCAATCGTCTTTGTGGACACTGACCGCTGGAGGCAACCATTGCGGAATGTTTGGGCTATGGGGGAAGTACGTAAAGATCGCATCACGTTCGAGCGTTCCACCTTTTAACGCTGGCACGATACTGATGCCGTCAAACGACTGCCCTTTCTGAGGCTTGAGTTCAAGCATTTCAAGCAACGTTGGGTAGAAATCGCAGCTTTGAATTACTTCGTCGCTGCGGGAATCCTTTGCAATCTTGCCAGGCCAGATCACAGAACATGGCCCGCGGACTCCGCCTTCAAACATGGTTGCTTTGCCCCCTCGCAATGGCGCGTTGCTGGTTGGGAATGTGTCATCCACCCAGTTGTACATATTGCCGCCGTTGTCGGAAGCAAACACGATGATCGTGTTGTCGGCGACTCCCAATCGGTCGAGATTGTCCAACAACGTGCCGACTGCATCGTCCATGCTCTCAATCATCGCCGCGTAAGTCGGGCACTTTTGCGGATCGGATTTGTCGATCTTGCTGCGATACTTCTTAATCAAATCTGGCTTGGCGTCAAACGGCGCGTGAACACTGAACATCCAGTAGTTGAGAAAAAACGGTTTGTCTTTGTTGGCCTCCATGAATTTGACAGCTTCGCTGGCCATGCGGTCTTCAATGTGCTCATTGGGTGTATCCGGATCGAAATCAGGGTACTTCCAAGGCGCAACGTAGCTTCCCGCCGGGCCTGGACCGGGCGTGTGCGGAAGGTCGACGTCGAATCCGTTTTCCAAAGGCGAATAAGGTTCATGGCCTAGATGCCATTTTCCAAAATGCCCATTCACGTAGCCGGCGTCCTTGAGCGCCTCGCTAAGCGTGTAGTATTTCGGATCCAATCGAGTGACGCTGTTGACGGGAACCGATTTTCGATCTGCTGGAGCTCGGACGCCTGGCTTGGCTTTCAACGAGACGGCTGGCAAGTGACAATTGGGGGCCGTCAAACCTGTTCGAGCCGGATTCAAACCAGTCAAAATCGCCGACCGCGTTGGCGAGCAAAGCGGGCTGGCCGCATAGGCGTGGGTAAACGTCATGCCCCGGGCGGCCAATCGTTCGATATGGGGCGTCTCGTAAAGCTTCGTCGTGTTGAACAACGTCGTGTCACTCCAGCCAAGATCGTCCGCAAGAATGAAGACAATGTTTGGTTTGCGGGTTTCCCCCTCATTTTCACTTGCACCATCGTTGGCCGCTGAAATCGAACCCAGCGAAGCGAAAAGCATCGCCAAAGTCAGCAGAGAAAAAAATGGTTTGAACTGCATACCTGTCGCCCACTATAAAAATTGAATATCGAATCCTGCTTTGCCAAGGGTTTTCATTGGCTCGTTGCGTCGTGCCTTTAATGCGTCGCTTCTTTACTGACCAGAACTGGGCAACTGATAGATCGAGATCGATTCGATCTGCATCTCGCCTTTATTGGCGTGTTCATCGTAATTTTCAAACGGATCAAATCGGAGTTTACCAATCGGCTGAGTCGCATCGATCTTGAACAGATAACCATTGACTTGGTCAGTCGATTTCAATCGTCGTTTCGATTGTTGGGTGCCATTGAAACCAATGCCGTGTTTGGTCCAGAATATTTGGCTGCTTGCTCCCTTGGCGGGCATCGCGCGGATCTCAACTGCCAGTTGGCCCGTCAACACAGTTTTCAAAACGGTTTCCATTTGGGAATCATTTCCGGCTGCAACGAGAAAAGATTTCCCGTCCCGCTGGATCAGATCAAGGTTGGATCGCTTCCATTTTTTTCGGTCGGCATCGCTGCTAAAGTCCCAATGAGCAACTCGTTTTGCATCGGTAAGATCAAGTTGTTCCGGGTTAAGTGAATTGTCTTTTGGAATCGATGTTTTGAGGGCGACCTCGGCGGGCTTCAGGTTACTGTTGGCGGTGAATCGATAGTCACCGGACTCTACCGACAAAATCGTTCGATCGTGCTCGGTTCGCAGCAATCGAACGTGCGGATGTCCTTCGATTGAATTTCCGCTTTCAAGAATGCTCTGGGCATCGGTTGTTGGTAGATAAACGTTGGCAGTCGTGTTGGCCGGGATCGAGACATTCAGTTGAAACACATCTCCCTTGAGTGTCCATTGCGAACGAATCAGGCCACGAATCGAGTCGTACGAAGCGTTGACTGAATCGATGGGCTGATGCATTCCGTTGCTGCCTGGATTGGGCGGCGTTGGACGAATGTTGATCTCTGTATACCCGGGGGCATTGGAATCAATGCCTGCCAATGTTCGAAACATCCATTCGTTGACAGCACCAAAGGCATAATGCGAGAACGAATTCATTGCCGCGTTATGTCGGCCAAATCCATCTTCCTTGGTAAAACTATCCCAGCGCTCCCAGATCGAGGTCGCTCCCTGATCAATTTCGTAGCCCCACGATGGAAACTCGTGGCTTTGCAACAGGAACGCAGCCAGGTCGTGTTGGCCAGCGGAAGACAAGACCGGCAACAGCGGTCGGGTACCAAGGAAGCCAGTCGCCATGTGATTGCCGTTGGTCGCGATCATCGCGGCAAGTTTCTTGCCCGTACCTTCACGCAAATTCTGTGGAACCAGATCGGCAAACAGGGCCAGCGCCTGAGCGGTTTGCGTTGCAACGTTGATACTGCCGTCGTCATTGACGTACTTTTTGAGAAACGCGGTTTTGGTTTTCTCAAGTTGTTGGCGATACTTCTTGGCTTCTTCGTCTCGTCCAGTTGCCTCCGCCATTTCAGCCATCATGCGGGTCGAGATCGCGTAATAAATACTGTCGACGTAATTGAGCGGTGTCGTTTCGCCTTGGGATAACCAATCGCCCCAAGCGTTGCCATGGGTGATCCCAAGATCGCCAACGCCAGTTCGGTTTCGCCAGTCCAAGAATTTGGTCATAGGCTCCCAACAACGGTCAATCATCCGCGTATCGCCGTAGACTTGCCAGATCGTCCATGGGCAAATGACCCCTGCGTCTGCCCAAGCCGAACCAAAATCCCAACCGTGTTGGAAGGGATAGGGCGCGTAACCTGGAAACGCACCGCTGGGTCTCTGCGATTCCATCAGTTCACGATTCCACTTGGTAAAGAACGCTCCGATGTCGGCGTTAAATGCCGCCGTGCCGACGTAGGCTTGCGCATCCCCCGTCCAGCCCATGCGTTCATCGCGTTGGGGACAGTCAGTCGGAAGATCGATGAAGTTTGCTCGCTGTGTCCAAACAACGTTCTTGTGCAATTGGTTGACCATCGGGTCTGAGCATTCGAACGAGCTGACCATCGGTGTGTCCGAGTGAATAACAAGTCCCGTGATGGTTTCGAGAGTCGCTTCTTCGGGAAGGTTCGAGACTTCGACGAATTGAAAACCGTGAAACGTGAAGCGTGGAGAATAGGTTTCCGATTCACCGCTGCCTTTACATACATAAAAATCGGTGGCTCGAGCTTTGCGAAGATTTTCCGTCATCATGCGACCATCGGTGTGCAGCATCTCCGCATATCGCAGTGTGACTTGATGCCCGGCTGGGCCTTTGACTTTGAATCGCACGTTCCCGGCAAAATTTTGGCCGAGGTCAAAAATGTAAGTACCTTCAGCGCGTTTGGTGACGCTGACTGGTTTCAGCTCTTCGGTGACGATCACCGGTACACCGGGAAATGATTCCAAGCGCGGTCGCTTAAAAGCAAGATCAACTGGCTCGCCTTTGATCTTTGCACCCGAACCTGGCTCGGGGTTCTTAAACTCATAAAACGTCGCAGGCTGAGCCCCGTTTTCACTGGCGAGGATCGCTGACTGCCACGCACTGTCATTGAAACCGGGCTTCGACCAACCCGGCATCTCCCGGCGAGCATCGTAGAATTCGCCCATGAGCAAATCCGCCTGACGAACCGGCCCATCATTGGTGACCTTCCATGACTTGTCGGTGACGACGCGTTCGGTCGTTCCATCTTCATACTCTAGCTCTAATTGCAACATCAACGCTGGCGTCTTGCCGTAGGTGTATCGACCAATTTGTTCGGTTCCGATTCCAACCAGCAACCCAAATCCAACGTATCCGCTATACCAGCCGTCAGCGACGGTCGCGCCGATCGCATTGTCACCGGCCTGCAACCTATCGGTAACATCGTAGGTCTTGTAATAGGCTCGCTGGCGGTAGTCCGTCCAGCCCGGCGAAAAATACTCGGCGCTGACGCGCTGACCATTGAGCTCCAGATCAAAAACACCAAGTCCGGTCGCGTAGATCGTTGCGCGCTTAACCGTTTTTTCAGCAGCAAAGGCTTTCCGATAATATGACGCTGGCGGCAAAAAGTGTTTCGTGCGGTCTTTGAAAACGGGTGACTCATCCAGCACGCTGATGTACTTGGCAGCCCAATCCGATTCCTTGAGCAAGCCCATCGTCCAGCTGGCTGGTTTGCTCCAAGCCGAAGCAACGCCGTCGCGATCCCACGATTTCACTTTCCAATGGCACGCTTGACCCGAGGTTAGCTGATCGCCCCCAAATTCAATCTGGATCGTTTCATTCGAATCGACTTTGGCAGAGTCCCAAATATCTCCCTGGTCGTTCGCCAGTTGCTCGGGCGACGAAGCGACCAGAATCCGGTAAGCGGTCTGTCGTTGCCCGCGATCTTTCGATCTGACTTTCCAACCAAGTCGCGGCTTGGCTTCATCGATGCCCATCGGGTTTTGCCGATATTCACAACGGAGCTCTGTACAGTCAAGCGCGGATTGAACTTCAATCGCCGACACCGTCGCAGGCGAGCAAGTTGCCAAGATAAATAGCAAAAATGTCAATCGTATCATTCCAGTTTGGAAATTTTTCATGTCTCAATGGTCTTTTTAAAAAGTTACTACTCTCGATTGCCACTAACTGAATGCAACGTTGTGACTGATTACCTACAGCACTCAATGCTTTAACCGATTTTACCGCACAGCACATCTTCGTTTGCATGCATCATCAGGGCACAACGCTCCAAATTTTAAATTCAAACGTTTGCCAATCTACCACTTCGATTCGACAGCACTGCGCGTTCGTATTGCTTGACTTCCTCAAGCCAATCCATGCCAACGGGTACGCCGGAGGTCAGGCAATAGTGATCCCAGACGGCACCCAGCGGCATGCTTTTGAGTTCTTCCATCAACGCCAAGCGGCTGGTGAAGTCGCCTTCGTTTTCGAGTTGCTTTAATTTTTTCGTTGGCTCCAGCATCGCGGCGAGGATCGCTTTGATCATGTTGCGTGTGCCAATCACCCAAGCGGCAACACGATTGATGCTGGCATCGAAAAAGTCCAACCCAATATGCACCCGATCGAGATAATTGCCACGTACGATTTCTTGGGCAATCGCCTGCAATTCATCAGAGTAGGTGATGACGTGATCACTGTCCCAGCGCACGCCTCGGCTGACGTGGAGCAAGATTTGGGGCAGGTACATCATCACGCTTGAAATTTTGTCGGAGATGACTTCGGTCGGGTGGAAATGACCGGCATCGAGACAAAGCATCTTGTTTCGAGAGATCGCATAGCCAAGATAAAATTCATGGGACCCAACCACATAACTTTCAGACCCAATTCCAAAAAGTTTGCATTCGACGGCGTCGAGATTGTGCTTGGGGTCGAGCGTTTTCGCAAAAATTTCATCCAGCGATGCGGCAAGTCGTTCACGAGGACCCGTGCGGCAGGCCGGAACATCTTTGAATCCGTCGGGGACCCAGAAATTCGTCACGCAAGGATTATCAAGCGCTTGCCCCATGGCAGCGCCAATTTCACGCGACGCGATTCCATGATCGATCCAGAATTTACGAATCCTCTGGTCGGAATGGGCTAACGTAAATCCCTCCGAAGCATTCTCGTGCGAAAAGAAAGACGGATTAAAATCCAATCCGAGTTCCTGTTGACGAGCCCAATCGATCCAGCCCTGAAAATGCTCTGGTCCGATCTCGTCTCGGTCGGTCGCTCTGGGAAATTCCCCATAGATCGAATGTAGGTTCAGCCTGTGTTTTCCAGGTAGCAGCGAATAGGCTTTCTCCAAGTCAAGTCGCAATTCGTCGATGCTGCGAGCTTTGCCTGGGTAATTCCCTGTCACGGCGATGCCGCCGCCAAGCGACTCGGCGTCATGTTCAAACCCTCCCACGTCATCGCCTTGCCAGCAATGCATGGAAACAGGAATCGTTTTAAGGACTCGCTGTGCCCGTTCGACGTCGACACCGATGGCCGCATAACGTTCTTTGGCAAGAGCAAAAGCTTTTTTGATTGAAGAATCGTCGCGTGATTCGATCATCCGAATTCCTATATTGATACTCAAAATAAAACAATACTCGCCGCATCTTTGAAATGAGCGGGTATTCAGCCGAGCCGGGTTATCGCCTCGTGCAAATTTGGTTTACGGTGCTCTCGCATTTTCAACCGTTCGAAATCGATAAAAGTATGCGCCGTCATTGAGGCCGCCTGCGGACCGTCTCCCAAAGTGAATCCACCCATTATCTGAAAGCAAATAGTAGGTCGTTCCTGGTTTTAGCTTGGGAAGTGCAAACGAAAGCTTCCGCGTTCGGTTTGCCGGATGTGTTTCAGCGGGATCCGATTGCCAGACCGGCTTTGCTGGTTGGTCAACCGAATAAAGTCTGATCGTTTTGCCGTTCGTGTTGGCAAAACTGATTGGCTCGGAAAAACTGATATCAAGCGAAGTGTTTAGCGGAACATCGAGTGCTGAACAGGCTGGCGAAATGGAAGTCACAGGCATGGTCATCTGTAGTCGATGCAGCCCCCAACCCTGCCAGTCATCTCGCAACGGACGTTTCCAGCCGTTATCCATCTCTGTCTGTTCGTTGGCAAATTGATACCAACGTTGGTTCATTTCGAATACTTTCGTCGGATGGTCGTTGGCAAGATCGACAGACTCCGCCGGATCGGACTCAAGATTAAAAAGTTTCCATGGACTGTCATTGATTGATGAGATTTTCCAATCGCGATTCAGCAAGCCTTTGGTCGTGTCTTTGAAACCCCAAAAGATTTCCTCTCGAACGGCAAACTTTGCTTGGGAGGGATCGTTGAGCACTGGCAGGATGGAATTTCCGTACAGCGGTTTGAGTGATCGTTCGTCGTCTTGAGCTGGATAGGTCTCTCCGACGACTTCAAGGAGCGTTGGATAAAGATCAGAAACATGGATCAGTTGCTTCATGATCGAACCGGGGCTGAGTGTTTTCTTGCCTGGCCACCGGATAATCAGCGGTGACGAAACTCCACCACGGAATGACGAAGTCTTATACCAACTGTAAGGTGAATTCATAAGCCGTGCCCAGCCTGTGGCGCATGCAGGGCGTGGCCCATTGGCTGACCATGGCACTTCGCGTTCGTAATCGTGAATCGAGCCGTGGCTGTAGTTGCCTCCGTTGTCCGAAAAGAAAATCACGATCGTGTTGGCCAGCTCACCCTTTTCTTCCAAATGAGAAATCAGGCGACCGATGTTTTGATCCATCCGATCCACCATTGCTGCGTAGGCACAGAATCGACGGCTTTCCAGTTGTCTGACCGAAGCAGGAAGTTCGTCCCAAACGCAAACTTCGGCTTCCGGTTGATTGGATTGATACCGGCTATCGATCAAGCCCATGGTTAGCATTCGTTGCATACGCTTTTTTCGCAGCGCGTCCCAGCCTTCGTCAAACCGACCATAGTACTTTTCGACATTCTCTTTCGGAGCATGAAGCGGACCGTGCGGCGCGTTGAAGGGCAGGTAGGCGAAAAACGGCTTACCTTCTTCGATCGACTGATCAATTTGTTGGATCGTATGATCTGTGAACGCGTCCGAACAATACCACCCCTGAGGTACGGCGGTTGGGCTGTTTCGATCGGTTTGAATCGCGAGTGTTTTTCCATCAGAGTAGGTCCCCTTCCAACCGTTGATTTCACCTTTGAGAAAACCGTAAAAAGAATCAAAGCCCCAGTCCAAAGGGTTTTTGGGTTGATGCCATTTGCCAGAAATGGATGTCCGATATCCGGCTTGCTTGATTAGTCGCGCGATTGGGAATGAATGCTGGTAGTCATTCGACTGAGAATGTTCGTGGCCGGTCAACAAACTGGTGCGGGTGACGACACACATCGGATTTACATAAAAATTGGTGAACCGCACGCCTTCGTTTGCCAGCCTGTCAATCGAGGGCGTGTCAATCTCGCCACCGAAACACCCCAGGTCCGAGTACCCCATGTCGTCGGCAACGATCAGCAATATGTTCGGTTGCTTGGGGGATTCTGCCTGAGCCACACAGGTCAAGCTTACTGATAGCGCCGACAGAGCAGACAGGGCAATCAAAATCAAAGCGAATATATTCATTTACGGGTTTGGCTTTCTCGATACTCACCTGGCGCGATGCCAAGCTCTCTTTGAAAGACCTTGTATAAAGTCGTGACAGAGCTAAATCCAGCAGCATCGGCAACGTACTTGATGGGCACGTTGGTTTCACCCAGCAGACATTTTGCCCGTTGAATTCGACAGGCTGTAAGTTCCTGTAGCAAGGTACGGCCATGATTGTTTCTGAAGTGCCGTTCCATGGTTCGCCTCGTGCACCCCACTTGTTCCGCAATCATCTCAATGGATCTTGGCGGACGACCGCTGTTCCAGATGATTCCCAATACCTCTGAAACCAAAAAATCGTTGGACGGAACTGGGCCATCGTTACCGTTAAGCGATACCCTTGGCGACCCCAAGTCAAACTGTTTCGCGTGATTCAAGTTCACCGTCGCCCTCCGCGATAATAACAAATTGAAACTTGGGCAAAAACCATTCTTTGTCGCAAAAAAGAAAATCGCGCTGAGTGGGATTTTATCACAGACAGCCAGCTACTGCCACGACGACATCCATGCCCGCACCCGTTGCGAGTAAAGCCCGAACCTAGTCACGATCCCAGGAGCTAGGTGATGTCCAAACTTCTTGCTTCTAGACTCCATCATGAAACTTGGACAACGAGAGTTGGCTGACATCACGCTGGAATATAATCGAACAAAAATTGCGGTGTACCAAGCTGAGCAAACTCGACACACCGCATAGATCTAAAACACAACTTCATCCGGTTTTTTGCCTGAAGCAATCCCGGTACGGCAGGGCTACTTTCTGCGGCGCACGAATAACGCAACGGCCCCCATCGCCAACACGGCCGCCGAGGAAGGCTCAGGGACGGCTGACACTACGGTCAGTGTGCTGTCTGCACCAGCCGCCAAAATTCGATTTGAATTGACGCCAAAATCATCGATCAGTTGTTGGCGGGTGTAGGTTCCAGGAGTAATCGTTATGCCATCAAGAACAGCGCTGGTAACCGCGATGTTTTCGGTTAGCGCCAGCTGTCCTGATGAATTCGCTGTAATTCCGAACGACGCATCCGCAGCAAGAATTTCAGGCAGGAAAAAATTGGACGCTGCGATAAGATCGAACGTGCCAGTGAACCCTGACGTGGAAACCGTATTGTTTTGGAAGATCACAGCGGACCGTGCTGCACTTGCTCCACCCTGAACACTAATCGTGCCACTTCCTGCCAACACAGCGTTTTGAAAAATGAGGTCGCGGCCGGTGTTAAGTCCACCAGAGTCAAGAACCCCGCTGTTCAAATTTAACGTGTTGCCATTGAGGTCGATCAAAAACGGGTTGTTGTTAAGAACGGTGACCGTCCCGCCATCCAACGTCAGGTCGCCATTGAATGTCACCGTTGGGCCGGGAGAACCTGAGGCAAACCGACCGCCCGTTTGGACAAGCATTTCCTGGCCTTCCCACGTTTCGGTCGTCGCTCTGATCGTGAAGGTCGAAGTTCCCCACTGATTTAGGTCCCCTGCGGTCGGTGATGCAGTAACGGATGTTCCTGCAAAGTTCCAAGTACTGTCAGTATTAATGTTGCCATTGTCTACTTGAGCCAGAATTAGGTCGGCCAATGCGCCCTGGGGAAGAACTCCAAGACTAAAGCAGGCGAGCAACATCAAGGCGATGCGAATGGATAGTAGTCTCTTCATCTTGGGTCTCTTTTCCGAGAATGTGGGGCAGTGTTAGTTAGGAGCCGGTTGTTTTTAAACAACCCGAAAATTGCGGCGGGCGAACCAAACTGCTTGGTGTAACGTCCTCCACCGTCAATATGCTGGCACTTGTTAAAATCTCACCACTATTCTCGGATTTTCCTGTTTAATCCCGAGTTGTCGCAAATGGGCAGTTTGGCGATCAGGGCTCGCGCTCAGCGGTCAATGTCCGCGTTCTGATTTTCCAATTCAAGGGTGATTGCCATCACGATCGGCGCAGACTGGTGAGCTGGTTTGACCAGTTCAATTGACTCGATCACCGTGTTGCGACGGGGGGTGATCGCGAGATAACGAAGTTGCCCACCGTCAAGCATTTCAAACGCATGCTTTGACTTAGGAACATCGAACTTTTCGATGTAATCGGCGATGTGTTGTCCATCGATCAACGGATGGTCCTCGGAATGGCCGTCCGCGAATTTCAGGCGAACGATCATACTAACACCGCCTTGGCTAGGTTGCTTGGCAGACCAGCCTCCGACGCCACCGAGCAGATGGATAGTTTTCGCCGCAGTACGGCATTCAATGCTAAAAATTTTTGCCATCTTCGGCGCGAACGGCCCCTTGGGACCGTGCAGCATGATTGCGTTGTTAACTGATGTTCCTTTTGGATCGATCAACGTGAACGGAATTCCTTCAAACGCCTTAACGCCCCATTCCGGAAACACCAACCGTTCGCGATTATTCTCGCGACGCGTGAACATGCCATGCGTCGACACTGTATTGGCGACTTGCTCCAATCCCAACGGAATGAATTGCTCGTGAGAGGTCATGTACTCGAGCAAATTGACGAAGGCCTGATCGCTTATCGATTGTTCAAAACCCTCGGGCATCGCCGACAGCTTGGATGCCACCAACTGATCGATGTCTTCCCGCAGGATGGTATGACGTTTACCCACCGCATCTACGATCTCGATCGTCGTGAGCGATTCAGCCGCGAGCAGCCCGTTGACAATCAAACCATCAACCGTAAGCACCGTGTACCGACGATAGTTTGCTTCGACACTACGATTGGGATCGAGAATGTGGGTCAGCAATTCAGCTTTGGGATGCACCGACATGCCATTTAAGTTCGGTCCGACGGTGACTCCTTCACCCTTGAAGACGTGACAGGTTGCACAGTTCTTACGGAAGACAACCCTACCACGTTCCACGTCACCGGTTTGTTTGGTCAAACTCATTTTGGCGGCAACCAATTTCGCCCGATCGTTGTTGACCAAGACTCCACCTTCCCGCAGGAGTTTGTTGATCGAGCGGCGAATAGCAATCGAGGGATGTGCGCCGAGGCTGCCGCGTTGCTCTGTCGACAGATCGGAAATTTCCAGATCACCATTTTCGATCGCGGACAACAACGCTCTTGTCAATTCAGGGCGCGTGAGCATCACGCGAACGGCGGCCGCACGTGACGTTGGCGTGGCACCTTTAGCGATTTCAACAAAATAAACCGGCAGCTTTTCTGTCTTGGATCTTCCAATCACTTCAATCAAACCCACCGAAAGCGATGCCGGTGATTGAGGTCCGATCAGATCCAGCAAGAACTCGATCGACTCGGCTCGGCTTGGATCGAGCTGGATCAATTCCTTGGCCGCCGCGATTCGATCCTCGACTTTAGCATCCTGAGTTTCAATCCGATTGACCATCCCGGCGATAATGGGGGCAATTTCTTTTTCCAGAGCCCCGTTGGACCAGGACGCTGCCAACTTTGCGAGTGATGCTTTGCCGGAATCTCCGACCGATGCAAAGACCGCACGCAAGTCGTCGTCGACGGTCGGTTCAAGTTCCAGGATGTAGTCCTTGGGCCAGCCAGCGGCGAGCCCCGCGATGACGGCGTCGTTGACGTTGCTCTTCTTGTTGGCCATGGCTGACAAAATTGACGTCAGCGTTGTTTTGGTAGGACGGGTCCGCGCGAGATGTTCGGCGACTCGCATGATTGTTTCGTCCGCCTCAACGGACAAAGGAGTTTCACGATTCAAGACGGATTTCAGAAACCCCTCAGCATGCATCCCGGCAGCGCTGGTTAGGGCATCCGTTAGCCAGCGATCCGAAGCGATATTCTTGTCGTTTAAAGCGTCGCCCAGCATTGGACCTGCGTCCGCTTCCTGAATGTCGGATAGTTTGAGCAGCGTCGCAAGGACAACTTGAGCGTCGGAATCCGCGAGCAGGTTCGCTGCTTTCAGCGCGGCGAAGGTGGCCGGCGTTTCGGGTAAGACTCGGATCGCGTTGAGGCGAACTCCTGCCGATGCGTGCAAAAGCGATTTCTTGACGTCATCAACCGCCGCACTGTCGTCAGCATCCAGTTGGCCGAGCCCTGCCAAGGTGTTCAAAGCATGAATCACGCCAACGTTGAGCCCCACAATGTCCTTGGATGGATCCTTCAGCTGCTCGAGCAGCAGAGCAACAACATCGGTATTGCCGCGTTCTACCAACAATCGTTGTGCGTGCAGGCGAACTTGCATCGTCGGATTGCTCAATTCGGCGACGAGTTGAGTCGGCGAAGAACCGGCGGCTAACGCCTTGCCGTTCACCGCACCCGGCTCATCTGGGACAACGCGATATATGCGACCGTACTTTTTGTCTCGTAGTTTGGTTTCATAAGCCCGACCTTTTCCGATCTCGAACCCCTGCGGCGTCGGATTGTGTTGGACGATGAAGTTGTACCAATCGAGCACCCAAACATTCCCGTCCGGCCCGACTTCCGCCATGATAGGAGCCGTCCATTCATCGTTGCTGGCGAAAAGGTTAATTGGGCTGTCCGACTTCATGCCAGCCCCATCACGCTCCAATACGAACGTCCCAACCAGTTTGCCCGTCGGACCGCAGACAAATGCCGTCCGATTCCACCAGGCCTCGGGGTAGCTTCGAGCGGTATACAAGGCGTGGCCAGCGGCGGCGGTGTATCCACCATGATGGTCAACTTGACGAATTTTGTCGGTGATTGGATCGAACAAATGATCTTCGCAAATCATCGCCAGCCGCTTCGGTGCCCAGCCTTTGACGCGTTCGTAGTAGCGGTTAGCGATCGGCATAAAGAAGCTCGGCTGCCGATTCGCGGTCGATCCAAAGATCAAGCCTTCCTCGGAAATGCCGAGCCCCCAAGTGTTATTGGTTGTCGATCGCACGAACTCGAGCTTTTCGACTTTGGGCACGTCGTCTTGCGAGAGCTTGAAACGAAAGAACCCCATCCGAAACGAAGGCTGTTTTACTCCGTTGATGACCGGGGCCGAATCGTTATAGCCCTGCATGCCCCAAATCCAGTTGTCCAAGCCGTTGCGAAAGTTGCTCACCCCGCCGTGTGTATCGATCAGAGTCCAATTGGAAATCAAAACCTCTCGAACATCTGCTCGGCCATCACCATCGGTGTCCTTGAGATACAATGTTTCCGTTCCGTTTTGTGCGACGACACCGCCGCGATGAAACGCGATCGCCGTTGGTATGCTCAGGTCGTCGGCGAACACAGTTGACTTATCGGCTTTTCCGTCGTGATCGGTATCGGCAAGTACGCGGATTCGATCGCGTCCTTTTCCGCCGGGCTTCAATTCATTCGGGTAGTCTACCGTTTCACAAACCCAGAGCCTGCCAGTCGAGTCCCAGTTCATCGCGATCGGTTTGCCGCCAAACATTTTTCCGCCCAGCATCGATTCATCCGCAAACAACTCGACGTGAAACCCCTCTGGAGTGACGATGTGTTTCATTGACTCGGTCGCTGCCGCCGGTTGCTGCATGAGCGTGATGGGAGCCGCCATTCGCCCTTTGGTTCGGTCGGCGTTGTAGTTGGGGATCTCGGGGCCAACGTCGATGTAATCAAATGGCTTAAGGTCACCCGGCAGTTCTTTCATTTTCGCAAGCGGTAGGGCGTCGGCATGGCGGTCGCGATTTTCCGGAATCATGCTTGGACCTTGCGCGCCGGCTGAATTTGAAATCAAAGCCAAAACTAACAGAAGCATCAAAGTTCGAAACACAATCAACGCCTTGTAAAACATGGTAAAGATATGAGTG
>CAKZVF010000144.1 GCA_937921995.1 uncultured Pirellulaceae bacterium | reverse complement strand
TTAAGCTGACGATTCTCTTCACGTAGACGCTTCAGCTCCGCCTCGACCGAGGGGCTCTCGTTGACTTCGGCCTGGAGCGTACCGTCGGCCTCAAAGGCTTTCTTCCAATTGTGAATCAACGTATCTCGAATACCCAGATCGCGTGCAACCTGTGCAAACGAGAGACCTTGTTCAACGACTTTTTTGACAGCGGCAAGCTTGTAGTCGCGGGAGAATGTTCTTCTTGATTTCATGAATCTTCCTTTCGTCATGTTATCATGACATACGGAGACTCACTGTCTACCAACTTTGGGGAACTTCACAACTGCATTCGCCCTGTCGGAATCAACTATATTGGCAGCCCCCATTCCCAGTTCCTTCGCCGTCTTAGCGCCGTTTTTGATCAAAAAATCATGAACCTCCGGGCGGCCTGCGTGAGGATAACCTGAATGATCGAGAACAGTAATGTGGTCGCCCGTACTAAACCATTCGAAAGTCTGATTCAAATCTACGCCATAGCGAAGAAGCAATTTCAAGTTGTCGATGATTTCTTTGGCCGAACGTCCTTTTCTAACGGCACTCAGCACAGCGCGGTCTTTATTTACGGTCGCCCCACGATTCAAAAGCAGTTCTGCAATATCATTGTTTTCTCCGATTACAGAGCTTACAGGATTTTCTTGGGAAAGCCATTTGTGGTTGCTGTTCGCTGACACTCCAGCGTCGAGTAAGATTCTCACGATCTCGATATTTTTTCTGTTGGCAGCGTCTGCGATGAAAGCCCTCTTTTGGTTTTCGCCGTAATAGGTAGAAATTTCTTCTGTCTCGGCAAATCGTTTTATGTCTTCAACTTTTTGTTGGCCAATAAGTAACTTAAGTTCCCATTCTTTTTCCTTCGACATTACTCCCATTCATTTCTCCTTAGGTGCGGACTTCTAGTTTAGCCAGAAATCAATTCCATTGGCTAGGTCCTCTCTTATTGATGTAAACGCTTCCGACAGATCAAGTTTTAGCTGCTGTTGAAATGCGGTGACATCCTCTCCCGCCCGCCTCGCTTGTCGAATCATTTTGTAAGTATCTTTCCCTGCGCTGTAAAGCCTTTTCGCTACCACGCGACGTGCCGGTTTTTCGTGAATTCCACGGCCGTTGATTGCGATAGCAAGGTTTGGAGTTTCTTCACCAGCATTAATGGCGGCTCGAAGCGATGGCTTGTCATGATGAATTGCAATACCAGCTTCATCCATCAGCTTTGTCGAGAATCTAGTATAAACATCATCTACTCCTTTCTGAACAATGTGGTGGCCATGAACTTTCGCCCACTCATATGAGTAGAAGTACTCATCCTCAAAAAAAGTTTTAATACAAGGGATCTCTCAAGGGCGGTTGAATGAGCAAAAAAAAATCAAACTGCGTTAGTGGAAAGGGCTCGTGAGAAAGAGCAACCTTCGATTTATTTTCTCGCCAGTCCGCATTGACTCAGATAACGCGAAGTCGGATTCCGGCCTTTTTAGATACTTCAACGGAACCGAATCGCGCAATCAAGCATGAAACTGTGGGGAATATCTAGACATAAAAAACTCCTTGGTTCACCAACGACGTGAACCAAGGAGGTTTAAGTTTCTTTCAGCAAATTCGATTAACGAACAGTTCTCGAACTAGTTCGCCAAGATATCGATGAATGCTTGGATGTCCAAGAAGGTAACCATGCCATCGCAGTTACAGTCCGCTTCGGCTTGGGTTCCGCTGCTGGATAGAACCATAATGAACGGGTTGATATCTAAGAACGTCACCTCGCCATCGAGGTTGACATCACCCTTTAGTACGGCCCCGTCGCAGGGGACTGGGACGCTTGGATCGGAAAGATCGCTGGCCGATGGATTGATAAAGATGTCATCAATGTAGATATCATTGCCGGCCATACCGCCGACGTTGTTGGCGTTGCGGAAGTAGACGTTGATGATGTCACTGGCAACGTCGACGCGATAAGGCCAAGAGTCAGTTCCATTCGCTTCGGTCAGCCTTGTCTGCGTCGCGAAGTTAGAATCGGTGTCGCTTTGCATATAAAGTGCATACGAGCCGCCTGGGCTTGTATTAGTTGACACCATCCAGACTTTGTACCAAGTATTGTTTGCGAGATTAAGCTCCACCGGATTGTAACCGGTGCCACCGTTCCTCGCATCCATTTGGTTGCTGCCGCTAGGGGCAATGTTTCGAAGTCCTGACTTGAAGTTGAAATTGGTGATGTCAGGGTTGTCGGTAAGCCCAACCACGTGATCGGTCGTGCCTACGGAAGCGTCAGGTAAGCGAATTCGGTAGAACAGTGTTCCCGTCGCGCCAGCGGCGATGTTGGTAGAAGCATCGGTAAACGCTGCTCTTAATTGAGTGTTACCTGGTGTACCCGTTTGCAGCATCGCCAAATTTGCAGCGCAATCTGGGTCGGGCTCAGCCGTCGCTACCGAGGTAGCGGTTCCCGTCCACGTTGCACCGGGACCGGTCGTTCCTTCAATTAAAGTGCCTTGTGCAAGTCCTTGGAAGTCATCGATCAGAACGAACTGAGCTTGAGCAGAATTTGCAAACAGCATCAGTGCCGCCAGAGGTGCGATTGATAACTTCATGGCTGACAGCCAATTCCTATCGATTCTATTTAACATCACAGTTTACCTAATATTTAAGAGACATTGGAGTGAGACAGAGTGGTTGTAACAGGCGTTCTACCTAAAGGCCTTCGAACGCTAGTCGAAACCCCAAGCTTTGAATCTAACGCCGGCGTGACGCCATGTCAAATTTTTTTTAAAAAGAGAATGAGATTGAAAGCGCTTCTTTTCAGAGTCCTCCATTGATGCAGCACCGGAGTCGGAAACTTCAGGCAATTTTGGAACTGGCAGATGGTTGAGAGAAGAAAGTTTCAGATTTGTTGGCCATGCTCTACTTTTTCTCCTAACGTCATGCCACGCGGGTCTATTAGTATGATTCGGTGAGTCTGTGGCCGTCACGGCACTACCCGCCAATTCCCTCTCAATTCTGGAGCTAATGAATGCCTGTCAAAATAGACCCGTTCCTTTTTCGCATCTTGTTTTGTTTGATTGTGCTGCCTTTTGTTTCGCGTTTTGCGCATGGGCAACTTTCTGATCCGATTCCCGCTCCGATTGTGGCGGGACCCGTGACGGTGGGGCTTGAACTGCTCACCACGCTTCCAGACACGCAGGCAGATGTCAATGATGGGCGTAACACCAACACACGAATCAACTTCTTTCGCGAAACCGATGATGGTCGTCAATTCGTGAACGACCTGCGCGGCGTGTTGTATGAGATTGACAGCGCGGGCGGCTTTACCGAGTACGCTAACTTGCGGGATACCTTCACCAACGATATCTACACCGGTAGTCTGGCCAGCGGATTTACAAGCTTTGGTTTTCATCCTGAATTCTCAACTAATGGTTTGTTCTATACGATCCACTCTGAAAGCGCTTCGGGAACACCATCGCCCGATCACATTCCGGCAACGTACAACAGCAACGACGTAAATTTTCAAGCGGTTGTTACTGAATGGACCGCGACCACGCCCTCAGCGGGAACTTTCAGCGGCACACGCCGTGAGTTGTTGCGGGTAGGCATGACGGCCAACAATGCGATCCACCCTCTTGGGGATGTTTCCTTTAATCCATCAGCCACTGTTGGTGACCCAGACTATGGCATGCTGTACATCGCCGGTGGTGACTGGGCGATAAGCACGTTGAACGATTTTGATGCGCTGCAACGACTTGATACGCTTCCCGGTACGATGCTGCGGGTTGATCCTAGGTCGCCATCGGTTACCGGAGGAATCGCGGGAATCGGAGATTACACCATTCCTGCGGACAATCCGTTTGCCAATGACGGAGACCCCAACACGTTTGGCGAAATTTACGCTTACGGTTTTCGTAACTGTCACCGAATATCGTGGGATGCAAATGGAAACATGTATGGCATGGACATTGGTCAAAACCAAATCGAAGAGATCAACGTTATCCTGCCCGGCGGAAATTACGGATGGGGCGAACGCGAAGGCACGTTTGTCAATGGACAAGCAGTCAACGGAGACAGAACCGTAGTGTTTGCGGGTGCCCCTGGTCCTGATTTTATTGACCCGGTTGCTCAGTATGATCATGACGAAGGCGCTGCGATCGCTGGCGGATTCGCCTATGAAGGAACTCAGGTTCCCGAACTTCAAGGGAAGTTCGTATTCGGCGATATTGTCGATGGAAGGCTGTTTTACTGCGAAGTAGCGGATTTGCTCGACGGTGACCCCAATACCGAAGCACAGATTTTCGAGCTGCAATTACAGGTCGGTGGCAGTCCAACAACGATGCAGACTTTGATCGGAGGCGGCCGTGTCGATCTGCGACTTGGCAAAACCAATTCCGGCGAAATCGTTGTGATGAGCAAAGAAGACGGTACGGTACGCCAGTTCACGACGCTGATGACGCCTCCGACGGATTGGGTTCTGATTGATGACTTTCAAGGTCTTTCTCAAGGTACTTTAGTCGAGGGGACGACTGGTCCGGGCGCTACGTGGACGGGAGACAGTACTTCTGCGGCCACGGCCGAACCCGATCCGGATTGTGCTGCAAACTTGGCGCTGCTTCAATCAGGCGCACCTGGCAACACCCGACTCCGCGCCGCATTCACCGACGCTTCTACCAACATTGCAGCGGGGGCCACGGGAACACTGTTCTACCGAATTCGCGTACCCGTCGCAGCCACTGGTACGACCGACCACGTTATTGGTCTGACCGATAACCCTGATATCACCAACTTTAACTTTAAGTCAGGACTTCGAAACACTGTCGTCGCCGGCTCCGGCACCAACACGATGGACGCTAGGAACGGCGGCGGGTACGAGAATGTTTCTGCCTTAGCAGATGACACTTGGTACAAAGTCTGGATGGTAACGAATAATGATTCGGCCGCGGGTACGTTTGAACTATATATGCAAAGCGACACCGACCCGAACTACGCAACTCAGACGAAGCTATCATCAGCGGCGGGTGATACATTTGATTATCGCATCAACGGTGCTACAGCTATTGTTAACTTTTACCTCCGCAACGCCGCCAACAACGGTGGCGTCGCTGGAAATGACATCTACATTGATGACATCTACATCAACCCGGGCATCAGCGATCTCACCGACCCCAGCGGTGAAGGCCTTTGCAGTGTGCTTAAAGGCGATGTCAACTTGGACGGAGCCGTCACCTTTTTAGACATCTTTCCATTCATTGGCGTCCTGTCCAACAACGCGTTTCAGGCGGAGGCGGATTGTGATTGCGATGGAGACGTTGACTTCTTAGATATCCAGCCATTCATCGACATCCTCGCTGGTAACTAGCTGGGGGGCTTTTACAAACAGCGGCAAACCTTCGCCTATCGTCGCCCTCGGGTACCAAGTTACCCGTCGGCGACGCTGCGGAGCAGTGTAGGATAAGAAAGAGGCGAGAGGCGTTTTCCGCTGGCCTCTGGGCGGCAGTGCTTACCGAAAAGCGCTATTGTGTCCAGAAATCCCACGATTGCACCGTATCGTCTCTTAAGTTCCCCTTAAGTGTTTGACATCTAAGGCTTTCGGACCTAGAATCTCCTACGCCGCAGCCTGAAACCGATTTCAATGCGTTGTCTCCGCTGTTGAGGCTGACCATGCGCCCCCTCCTCGTTCATTAAATCATCGCTAAGTAGGTACAGAGTGAAATTTTCGACTAAAGCTCAACTTGGAAGTTCATCGGGCAGATTAATTACGTCGGTATTGTTGTTGATAGTTTTTCTAGCGGCGGGCAATAAGGCTGGTGCTGATTCGTCATCAACTTCGATCTCCCGTGGCGATGCCAACGGGGATGGGCTGATCAACTTTTCTGATATCGCGCCCTTCATTACCGCATTGTCCGCCGGGCCGGCTTACGAGACACAATTCCCTAACGTGGACCGAGATGTCGTTCTGGATATGAATACCGACGGCGGGGTGAACTTCTTGGATATCGCAGGCTTCATTGAAGCATTGAGCCTCGTGGTCGAAGCGCCGGCGAATCTGAAAACGGTTCCCTCAGGATCCGCAAATTCGATCAGCCTGTCTTGGTCAGACAGTTCCACTGAAGAAGTCAACGGATACGAAGTCCACTAC
>CAKZVF010000143.1 GCA_937921995.1 uncultured Pirellulaceae bacterium | reverse complement strand
CAGTTCAATGTGCTCGATAGTCTCAACGCTCGCACGAACGTTACCGGAACGTTGGACGTGACCGGTAATTTGATCAATCTGGGAACGGGTGTGGAAGAAGGGACGGGCGTCGAGACAGACCGGTTGGTCATGGCCGGATTGACTTACAATTCGACAGGCAACACCAATATTTCAGCTGATTCAGGATTTGAATTGCGAGGAGATAGTCGTGCCGATGGCTTGTTGATCTTGAATTCAGACGGCCAAATCACCGCAGGCCTCGACGCAACCTTCGCAGCGACCGATGGTTTCAGCCTCAGCGATTTTGACGATGAGTTTGATTTCGTGATCTCTGGTTAAGCGATTGGGAGTCCGGCTGAGATCCAGCATGTGGTGATTTCTGTTGGACGTATCAAATTTATGAAGAAGCACGCTCGGCAATGAGCGTGCTTTTTTGTTTGCTCCCGCCGATCCCTTTGGCGGTTTTTTAAAGACTGCAAAACCAAACTTGTCCAGTGAAAAGGAAATATTCTGGCAATGTGGATTTTGGGTGGCATGCACGGCTGAGACTTCCGGCAGACCGGGCAATTGTTTCGTTAGATTGTCGAAAGTGCGCCTATTGGCTTCGTTTGCTTGCGGCAAAAAAATTCAATACTTAAAGTCACGTCATGGCAACACTTTGACCCGTTTCGTAGTTTAAAACTCATCTTCGATTAGTTGCTTCTGCTTGACGCATGGTTTCGGCGTTCATAAAACGTAATTAAGCTTCCAACTCCCGTTGTTGTTTGCGCTCAGCCGAAAAAGTCCTACCGAAAGATCATGCCATGCTTTCTCGTTTCAGCAACTTAAACCTTCGCAGCAACGCTGTCTCTAAAGATTCACGGCGACGCAAACGACCTGCCCCCCCCCAGTTTGACATTCCAAAAGCTTGAAGATCGGAAGATGTTGGCGGCAGTGAATTTCAACGCCAGTACGGGCGCGCTGACTGTCATCGGTGACAACTTGGTCGATGACACAATTACGCTGACGGGGAATTCCGGCTATCAAGACTTCACCGTTACAATCAACAACGACAGTAGTCTGACGAGCACCTTCAATTATTCTGACGTCACCAGCGTGAAGGTTTTTGGGGGCACCGGCGATGACACGGTCGTCAACACGCTATTAATTGACACCGAAATTTTTGGCCAAGGTGGCGACGATCGGTTAGAAGGCGGCTATGCAAATGATCTTGTTGTTGGCGGCACTGGAATCGACATCCTTGTTGGCCGCAATGGCGACGATGTACTCAATGGAGAAGGCGGCAATGATTCTTTGTTCGGGGGTAATGGCAACGATGCTCTAAGCGGGCTTGCCGGCAACGATAGATTGTTCGGCGGCGAAGACAATGATATTCTCAACGGTTACGGAGGTGATGATGTTCTCCACGGCGAGGCGGGGGATGATTCTCTGCTTGGAGGCGCGGGCATTGACCTGTTACTCGGTCAAGCCGGCAATGATACGCTCCGCGGTGAAGGGGGCGATGATCGTTTGGTCGGTGGTGATGGCAATGATGCTCTTCATGGCGATGCGGGAGTGGATGAACTTCTAGGCCAAGCGGGCGACGATATTCTTTTTGGTGGTGACGGTAACGACTTCCTTTGGGGCAGCGATGGCGAGGATACTCTCCGGGGTAATGCTGGCCACGATCGTTTGTATGGAGGAGCCGATAATGACCACTTGTTGGGAGATGAAGGCGTCGACATTATTCGGGGGGACGGTGGCAACGACGTTATTCGAGGAGGAGACGGCGACGACAGTTTGTACGGTCTAGGAGGTACTGATATCCTTTACGGAGATGCTGGCGATGACTTGCTGGATGCAGGTGGCGACGTCGCTGCTGACGTTCTTACCGGTGGGAGTGGGCTTGATCAGTTCGTTGTGCTTGGCCATTTCGGTTCAAGTAGTGTCGATGTCATCGCTGATCTTGAAGCTTCCGAAATAATCAACGGGGATGTTGTTGGAGGCGGCATCTTTGGGGATCCGACATCTCCTGCTGCAACAGCTTCGATTGGCGATCTAGTGTTTGAGGACACAGATGGCGACGGAGTATTGGACTCAGGGGAAGAAGGAATCGGCGATGTCACCCTAACGCTATTTTCTGGAGCAGACGTAATCGCGACACAAACGACCGACGCTTCAGGACAGTACAAGTTTGAAAATCTTCCCGCCGGCGACTACCGCGTCGAACTAACCACCGACCTGACCTTCGACTACGACCTCACCACACCTACTTCTGTAGATGTAACTTTAGCTGACGGTCAGGTCAACAACTCGGTCGATTTCGGCGCTCAGGCTCTGCCGCCCGGCACGGCTTCGATTGGTGATCTGGTTTTTTATGACGCGAACGAGAATGGATCTTTTGATGCCGGGGAGCAAGGCATTGGTGGTGTCGTCGTAAATCTGATCCGTTCTGGTATTCATATGTTTTCTCAGACTACTGACTCCAGCGGGCACTACGAATTTACAGAGCTGCGCGCTGCAAGCTACGACGTGGTAGTTGACAATTCCAGTCTTCCTTCTGATAGGGTGATAAACGATGATTCGATTGCCGTTACACTTGCCGATGGGGAGCAGAATGACTCAGTTGACTTCTCGGCGATTGAATATGTGAATCCCGTAGATTTAGCTTTGTTGATTCCATTGTTTGGAGCGGGGCTAACAGACTTTGTTTCCTCGATAGTTTTCGAAGGTTTCGTAGATGACGAAACGAATGTAACTTCCGTTAGAGATGTTACAATAATTGACACAGATCACAACCGAATCTTATTCAGGACAGAAGTGCTCGAGGATGCAGCAGTTCCACAGGTGCGTATGGTCGGAACGCTACCTCTGGGACTACCTGATGAAACGGCCCTAGCCCTAGCCAGTTCTGCGAGATATGGAGAAACATTGCACGTCGCAGGACCTACGGTAAATGGGCTTGCGCCGGTTGTTTCTCTAGACGGTCTTGGGAGCGGACAGACCATCGGTAGCATTAACAGTGAACAGCAGCTAAGCACGTTGGGGCACCTGTCGTCTGAAAGCTTCGCAGCGTTGACAGAGCCAGTTATAGCTGCATTAGCGTCTGGTAACGCGGTCCAACTACAGTCTCCAGCAACGCCCTATTTTCTTCAATCAGTACAAGATGGAACCCAACAGCTAAACGAAGCAATTACTCTTGATGACGGCCGTATATTAGAAATCAAAGTAAGTACTGATGTGACGACTACGGGAATTCCAATTGTTCCGTCTATTCCCCCCGTTCCATTTTTAGAGCCGGGCAATATTGAATTTGATATCCGAGCCAACCAAGGAAACGTTAAGGACGTTCATGTCGTTCAATTCTATGAGATCGAAAGCAAGGATGCTCAGGACAATCCTCGGGTCGTATTCCTTCCGACAGGTAATACCAATCGACGGGGAGAGCAGTTATTTGTAACTGAAAATGAAATCTATTTAGATGTGCCCCACGGAAATGTCGGTTTCTACGATTTTGCAGGGGCCGCTTCACGCTCATCTTCCAGCTTGTTAGTGTGGGATGACCCAATGATGGCTAAAGTTTTTCGGCCAGATGGAGGAACATTTACAATAAAATTCACCTCATACGTGGTCGTCGGATCAAGAGCTGCCTATGAAGTAAATTGGCAAGTGGATTTTTCCGAAGATGTAGTTCAGGGGGCTCAGTTCGTCAGTGATTCCTACAACGTTACTTCTGCAAAAGAGGTGAATGGTCTTCCCGAAAGATTCAACCGATTTAGTTTTCCAGTTGGGTATAACGAAACTGGTGCCCCTGCAAGAGTTACTAATCCGGCTTTTAAGCTGCCAGATTTCTAGTTCAGGAATTTGATAGTAATGGGCGGTGTTGACTGTCTCTAAGAGAAGGGGGGTAGGCGTGATCAGATCAATTTAGCAATTATTCAAAAAGTAAAACAAAAAAATTCAAGATTCTAAATGTCACAACAAAATAGTCAGAACCAGTGAGTTAGTCTTATGCTCCGGACCGCACTTGTTTGCTCCTTGTTCTTTTTCCTCCATTGCGAGAACCTGTTTTCGCAAATAATCGGCACTCAAGAAGCTAGAAGGGAGAGGTCGGAGGAGATAGTGCGCGAATTTCCTAAAGCCGCACGTCCTTTTTCTTCGCTTACGATTGTCGTTGGAAATGGAAATCTGTTTGGCGAAAGCCCCGACGAGTATATTCCAGATTCCACATCTGAAAACACTTTGGTCTTGCTTTACAGCCTAGGCGATAACGGAAATTTGTACTCAGTAGGCTTTAAGCGACTTAGGCCTCCGCTATTTAATTCTCAAAAGGTAACTATCGAATCTTTATCACGAAGTATTAATGCGCTTGCACTGGTGAAAGATCACTGTTTTGTTGTCGTGAAAATTCCAGAGCGGGACACAAAATTAGCCAATTTCAAAACTATTTTGCAAACAATTCAGCACCTTCAAAAGCTTGAAACAACGATTTCAAAGTTTGAGAAATTTCAATTTGTTGCCAAACTAAAGCAGGAGAAGGATTTTCGAATCATTCATCACCCAACTGAGGACAAAGAAGTTGTCTACAAGAAGGGAACAGCCATTGAGAAATTAGCTACTCAGGTTTCAGACGAACCAGTTGTTCAAAATGAAATCTGGGACCAGGTTGATCTGAGAAAGGTAACCGAAATTGACCTTCCGTCAAGCGTTCTGCACGGAAACTGGCGGCAGGGCAAATGTTTCAGAGTCAATGATCTGGCTGACTTGTCCAACATCCCTATCTCAAAACGGGAGGGGGCCAAGAATGTCGCTGAACAATTGACGCCTATCGGTGTTCGCTCATTTGCACTTTATACGCTCACTAACACTGATTCCAAAGTCAACACGGTTTCGGTTGTACTTTTTGTTTTCGAAGACGCAGCGCAATGCAAATCTTGGTGGAAGGTGAAGTATAAAACAACAGACTGGGAGCAGTATTACGTCAAAGTAGAATCCGACTCCGCGATAGTTCTTGAAGGGATTGGCGCCGATGGAATTGCAATGGCATTTGGAAATGTCTTGTTAACTGCAGATCAAAGTGGCGAAGGCGAGGAACATATCACAGCTGCTAACCATGTGCTGAAACTGCTGACCAATGGAGCAAAAACTGTGCCCCGCGTGAAAATTGGTGCAGAAGCCAAAAACTGATGGATTTCTCTGACGGCAAGAAACGGGGACAGCGACTTCACTGGTAAATATTCCAAAGCGGCATGGGCTACGCACTCCAAATGGTTCCATCGTGCTGGCGGTTAGGGACTGGGAATTTCGCAGTAGCTTGTCGGGTGGGTTTAAATCAACTTGCCCCTAGCAAGGAGGAGTGAGATCAGAGGCCGCAACAGAGATATTTGTTTGGCTTACGGTTTTCTTGACCGGTGGCTACAATACCCATCACTGTTTCTGACCTGTCTTTCCCAACCAAACTTAAATCGTCGTGAAACTGACTTTCCTTTCCAGCATCAAAGCGCTTTGTGAACGATATTCGGATCTATCCGATGACCAGTTGTACGACATTGCGTTGAACCTTGGTTTTGAAGCACGGCAGACCGAAAAAGTGAACTCGTTGATCGAACGCGGGTTTGCGCTGGTCAAAGTGATGTCGACGCGGAAGCTGGGTATGGCACACTACGATGTGCAGCTACAGGGCGGCAAAGCGATGTGCCATGGCCACGTCGCAGAGATGAGGACCGGCGAAGGGAAAACGCTGACGGCGACCTTGCCCATGTTTATTCATTCCTTGGCCGGCCGCGGCGCGTTGTTGGCGACCAGCAACGATTACTTGGCCAAACGCGATGCTGAATTAATGCAGCCGGTCTACCGCGCGCTTGGCAAAACTGTCGGCGTCATTCAAACCGAAATGTCGCGCGAACAACGGCGAGCGTCCTATGGTTGCGATATCACCTACGGGACGATGAAAGAATTTGGCTTTGATTTTTTGCGGGACCATTCGGCAGGAAAGAAAGGGGACACCCATAGATTAGTTGCGGCGTTTTCGCCCAACCGCTAGAATCCTCTTAAGTTGCCCTTGGTTCTTAGGAGTAGATTGATGGCTAGACAAGCACGTGGCGAGTATCTCAACCCGGATGAAATTCAGGTCGTACACG
>CAKZVF010000142.1 GCA_937921995.1 uncultured Pirellulaceae bacterium | reverse complement strand
AAGGGGTTAGATGGTTGGGGCCAGTACAACTATTTCGTTGATAACGAAATGAGCAAAATCTCAAAGGCGAGTCACAAATGTGTTTGGTTCGCGATTTTTAGGCACGGTCTTCGTCAAACCAATATTGCGGAGATCAACCATCAGAGATTGGCGGACAGTATTGGCGTGTCAAAAGATACGGTCAAGCGAGGCATCAAAGAACTAATTGCGCAAGGATTGATTGATATCGTACACCAAGGCGGATGGAACCGGGGACCGTCGAGATATCGAATCCATATACCGGCGGTTCAACAGGGCACCTGTGCCAAAAAATAGGGGGCATGGTTGCACTATATACATAAGTACAGCGTGAACGGGCCGCTGGCCCTACTCGCTTTCTATAATTTATTAAAAGTAAGAGTATGTGACACGGCAACCTACCTTTGTTTTCAGAAGAGTTCCGCCGGAGGGCACCGGTGACCTGTTGGGAGACCAAACGTGTCACTGCGATATAATTTAATAAAAAACAGATCAGAGTAACGAAAGGAGAGGCAGCAAATATGGCATCAGTCTTCAGGCGAAATGAAAAAGAAACCGGCAAAACGCCCCCACGGTTCTGACAGCCCGTCTGTGTAAAGACGGAAAGGCATCTTACCACGCCCCAAAATTACCGCCTTCACTAGCAAACAAAGAACTTTTATGCCTCGCAGCTCGGAAGTTCAGCAGAGTTGTGTCATTCTCCAGCGGTTTCAGAGTCTTGCTGGCGCTGACGTTGTGAAGCTTCAAGTTCGTCCAGCAATCGACGCTGGCTATCCTCCGCCATGGCGCGAAATAGGTCGAGAAGCGATCGTTCTCTACTATTCTGCGGACTATCTGCGGACTTTTCTTGAGGCTTGGCGGCTTTCCTCGCTTTCTGTGGGGTTTCATCGGCAGCGCTCGAATCCTCCCGGGTGTGCTTTGTTTTTCTTAAGCAAACGTGCCAATGCCGCTTCGGGCCTATTCGCGGTGGCTGACGCTTCGCGTGCGAATTTCTGTTCAAGCACCGGCCTGAGTATCGCTGGCGACCGGGAGATTCATCTCGCGAGCAGTGTGTATTTTTCTTAGTTCTTAAATGTTTCGCTTCGCTGTCGAACACCGAGTGATTCAGCAATCGCAATCGCCCGTTGCCCAAGAAGGCATGGATAGGCGAATTTGGGTGTTCAGCCAACTGTTCCTTGGACGTCACTGGTCTGCGGTTGCCAACGATCCGCGATTTGACAAGACATCGCGATCCAGAAAGGGCTGGCGATCAGCGTCAATGAAATCAAACTGATCGTGAACTGGTAACTGAACTCGTTGATGATCCCCAACGCCTGACCGGCAGAGGCGAGCAGAAAACTAAGTTCGCCAATCTGCGCTAGCAGGGCTCCGCCGACAAAGGCGTCATGCCACGATTCATTAAACAGCCGCAACACGACCATATTCAAAACGTGATTGACCAGATACACCGCAACAAGCGTTAACGCGATGGAGGGAATATGAGCCAAGATGAAGGTGAAGTCTATCTGCAACCCGATGCTGACAAAGAAAACAGAAACGAAAATTACGCGAAAGCTGTTTAGTGTGTCGTGGATCCAGTCCGTGGATTGAGCAGCATGCATCACCATGCCACCGACAAACGCACCAAGGGCCGGCGAAAGCCCAAACAGCAACGCAAACAACGCTCCCCCAAAGCAAAACGCAATCGCGCCAAAGACTTGTAACTCGTGGTCTTTCCTAAAGTGATCCGACAAGGGAAGTCGAATCGTTTGTTTAACAAAAATGTAAGTCAAGATAAGAATCAAACAGACGCCGCCGACAAGCATCTCCAGAATTACGACGGGCTGAATTTCGGAACCTCCCAGCAACGTGCAAATGATCAAAAGCGGGACGATCACGATGTCTTGCATCAGCAAAATGCTCAAGACATCCTGCCCAAGCGACGAGTTCAATAGCTCTCGTTCCTCAAGCAGTTTGATGACGATCGCCGAACTGCTTAACGCAATGATAAATCCCAAAACCACGATCCGGTTGGTTGGCCATCCAAAAAGCGCTCCCACGCCCCACATCAACAGAACGCTGGTACCGATCTGCAGCGTGGTCCCAACGATGGCGACCTTCCAACGCTTGACCAGTTGCGGCAAACTGATCTCCATGCCGATGAAAAACAACAGCAGGATAATTCCGATCTCGCCAAGATGTTTGGCGAGTTCCATGTCCGTGATCAGCCCGAACCCCTGCTTCCCCAGCACAGCCCCTGCGATCACATAGCCAACGATGTAGGGCTGTTTCAGTTTCTTCATGACCAACCCGATGACCACCATCGCGACTGCGACAGCAAGAATCAGATTGACAAGTGGCGCTGCGGAGTCCGAAGCGGCCAACAATATTGGGAGCATAATTTCGACTAAAAGAATTATCGTTTTCGTAGCAGCGCCGTCGCGGGGCGGTATCCCCAGGTCAGAGATTCTGCTTGGGTATGATTACCAAAACACGGCAACACCTCATTGGTCTGATGATGGCGGCTTCGCGTTTTATCAAACCAATCGCCAGGGTCTCTCACTGAGTTTGATGCGCTGATTCTACCACGGCACTGAATCTTGTCACCGTCGGTTAGGGGCGTGTTGTGCTGTAGCGCACAACGGTGCTCAATAGGACACTCGCGCCTGCCGCAAATGCATAGCGGCCTATCACAAACGGGAATCAACCGGAAGCTCTCTATATCCACACCCTAATGGTTTGCTTCGGTATAAAGCTGCTCCATTTTCGTACGCATCTTCGCAGGTACTTTTGCATACTCGAGATTTGCGATCAAATTTTCCAGCTCCGATGGATCAGCGTCCATGTCGTAAAGTTCCGATAGACAATCAACGGTTGCTTCACCGATTCGTCGTAGAGCAGCGCTTTGTCAAACAGACCGTGACTTCCATGGAAACGGCCGTTGTCGCTGGTGTAAATGCTGACCGTGTTATCCCAAGACCTTCATCTCTTTGAGTTGTTTCACCAATCGGGCCGGTTATTTCAAAAGCGCGCGGGGAGCCATACCTGCTGGGATCATGACAAACCTTCGTTGGAATGAAGCGGGCAATAGGGACCGTTTCACGCGGCCGATCTGCCTGAAGCAACTTGCCCATCAGGCCGGCATATGACGCGACGAAAAAAGTACTCAACAGAGGCCGCCGACTATCCTCTTGCCGAAACAAGTGTAAAAGATGATTCGACGTTCGCCGGCGTCAACAAACGGTTACACAAACGGTTACCTCACCACGCTGGCTTTGCTTCGCGGGCGGGCTCAGATTTTAACAGGCATTAAGGTTCGACGCTGCTGAGCAAATCAATGAATGGCCCGATGTCAGCAAAGTTGACAAATTCGTCTCCATCAATATCGGCTTCGGTTTGATAAGTACCAGTCATCAGCCTCTCAACGAACGGAGAAACATCCAGAAAATTGACGCTCACATCAAGATTTACATCGCCCAACAATGCAGACGGAAACAACGCGTCCCACCTTGCAATTGCATCCAACCGGTTCATTGCCACCGCGCGCGACGAATCAATCTCGTCCTCGATCAGAACATAGCCGTGCTGGATGCCGCCCATGAGGCGATTGAACACAACCTGAGTACTTGTATCGGGATGGCCAAGCCTCAAATTGTGTCCGACTTCGTGGGAACAGGTCCGCGCAATGGAACCGATGTCAAAAGGCAGCGCCTCGGTCAAAGGGAACTGTTGCGGTGGATCGACGCCGCGGGAGGGCTTGTCTGTCCACACTCCTACGTACGCTCGATTACCGCCATCATTTGGAATTCCAGATTCCCAGCCTCCTCCCAAAAACGCAAATCCCTGCCTCGTTTCACCAAGGAACGGAAAGAGGTTGACGTTTAAGATTGCTGGGTGCCTTGTTTCCAGAGGAAACAGAGATTCGATTTCGGAAACGAAAGTAGTAGTGGTTCGATCCGATTCCTGAATATTTTCGATCACAGTCCGCTTATTGGGGATGTCTACCGATTCCTCACTTACAACACTTTCGACGACCCATCGAATACCGGCCGGTTCCCAAATGCGATTCATCTCGGGAACAATGTGATCGGTCACATCTTCGGCAGTCACCCACATTCCCATTTGGACGCCCGCTTTTTCCATCGTGATGTCCGAAAGCAAATGAAAGCGAATCGGCAATTCCAGACATGGTTCACCATTGCCGTCATCGGCCAATAATTTCGGCGCGTGACAGAGCGTCAACGAAAGCGAAACCAGGAGCGTGAACAAGAAAAATTTGCCGTGCATGTTACTCAACAATTCAATGGGGTTAACGGAACAATCAAGTGAAGCAATTATGAAGAGAGTAGTTTAAATATCGACCTGAGGAACTAGAAAGTCAACATTATTCTTCCCCCTACCTACCATCGACGACGCCTCTAGGGATTTCAATGCCTGGAATGACCGGAAGAAAAAGTGTTGGACATTCGCCTGTGGAAAATGCTCTGACGTTCTGGACCAAGCTATACGGTAACTTCTTCGACCACTTTTCCGTCGGCGTCAATCAACCGAAAAACCACTTGCGGTTTTCCATCTTTGTTGACAAACGTCAATTCTCCAAAGGCCCACGAGTTAGACTTCAATCCAAACAACTGCTGACTACGGTCCTTACCAAAGGGACTCGGACCGGGGCAGCCGCCAAGCGTTCCGATCTCGAATTCATAGATCGTCTTCCCGTTGGGACGGTCGATCTCGAAACCGCGCGCACCGTGCCTGTCGCCCGAAAGCAGCAACGCCTGCGAATCCTGTTTCGCATCAATCCAGCCAAAGATTTTTTCACGACCTTCGATGTCCCACGTGCCCCACGTGTCTTTCGCTTTAGAGATGTAGTCGGTCCACATCGTGCCACCGCTGATCAGAATAAACGGAGACGATGACGCGGCCAAAGTTTCCTTCAGCCAATCCATTTGCTCCTCGCCGAGGAACGAATTGAGCTTTCCGCGTTCATCATTAACGCGGCAAGAGCGCGTGTCGAGCGCGATGTAGTGAACCGGTCCGATCGTGGTCTCAAAGTAGATGCCGGCCCGATCCAAATCGCGCTGTGGATTGTTCCACTGCATTTTCCACATCGCCCGCAGGCTATCGACCTCGACCGAGCGTTTACCATGTCCGACCGTTCCCGAAACATCATCGCCCCAATAATCGTGATCGTCCCACGTCGCCGAGGTTGGAACGTTGGCGGTCAACTGTTGGATCGGCGGCGAAAGATTCCGCAGCATGTAGTCGGTCTTGATCAAGCCAAGATCATTCTTACGGCCATCGACCGCCGAATCACCAATCAGAAACAGCGCTCGTGCGCCGCGCTCTTGAATCAGCCGCAACAGTTCCGCGCGGTACATGCCGATTTTGTGAAAGTCGGCTCCAAAGGCCAAACGAAACGGTTCGGCGCTCAGTTCAGTCGGGCAGGTGGTGAAACCTCCCTCGCCAAGTTTATCACCCGCCGAATTGGATACGACATAGTTGTAGCCTGTGTCCGGCTTGAGCCCCTCGCATCGAACGACCGGAATAGTAGATGCTTCGGACTTAAATTCGATCTGCTGGCCATTGGGCGCTTCGATCGTAATTTGAACTTCTTCTTTGGCCGGCAAGTGCATCCAGACCGAAACGCTGGAACTGGTGAGATCGCCCAACATCGGCCCCCCCAGCTTTTTGACATTGTGCTGCTCGCAGACTTTAACGATCTGGTTGCCGGCGTCTTTACCTGTCAGCGCCTCCCGGCAGGCGACGTAGAAGTCGATGACCTCTTGAGGAATGTCGGGAATCTGATTCATGATTCGCAGGTCGATCTCAAGTGAACCTTTATGAGCATCTTTGAGCGACACGTATTTATCTTTGTCCGCGTCGCTGCCTTGAACCAACGCCGCATGAAGCGGTTGAGCTGCAGCTGCGCCGATACCGACTGCGGTCGACGCCAGAAATTGTCGTCGCTTGATTTTTGCTTTGTTCGTGCTCACGGTTTCAATTCCTTTGTTGCTCTTTGCTTCATGGTTCCAGCTTTATGATAGTCGTATTTTGCTAAGCGCGAGAAGCGACTGCGTGCCAACGCAAGTTTCGCGGATAGACTGTCGTTTCATTGCCAAATGTGACGCCAAGCTCTTGAAAGGCGGTGTTTTCGCCGCCCCCCTTTTCGTTGACGGGAGAGACGGAGAGGATCCAACGGAATTCACCAAATGACGCTTTATCGACCGGTCGCAGTGAGGTCGCCGCAAACTCTTTCCTGTTGGTATCAGTGGTATCGACACGGCCAAGTTCGGTGTACACACTCATCCGCAGCGCCGCTGTTAGTGTCGGTACCGGTCGGGCCAACGTAGATGTCGGCCGCAAAGGCGACCTTTGAAAAAAACAGTAGCAAGACGAGGATTGATTTTAGGTAATGATTCATGTTTGAATATTTGATCGTTAGAAATAGATTAAAGCACGCCGACACCTCGGGCTGAGGCAAAGCCGCCTTTCGCTCCGTAATTACTTTCGCCTTGCAAGATAATATTGTCTCGGCCTCAAAACGGGGTTTGCGATTTTATCCGAAATGATTGTGCACTCCGATTCTTCCAATGACTGATTTACGCCTAACAAACACGCCTTTTTGGGTAACCAAGACAACGGCACCGGACGATCGCGTTTCCCGCGCGGTGCAGTCGTTCAACAAATCGTCTGCACTCTGCGAACCTGCTCGAGGCCGTTGCTGTGTCGAGGACGGCTTGTAGGGCCAGTGAGGCCGTTTTTTGGGGCACTTTTAAATTACTCTTTACTTCTCAAGACATACTTTGAGATGATTCCGACTACCATGTTTGGTCTCGCCGAATTGGCAGTATCGGTCAATTTGAGCAATTAGCATTCCCCACAGCCCCCCTTACTGACGATAAGATTTCCAACAAGGGTGAAGGTCCAGCATTGAATACTCCACAGACAAAAGGAAAACCGGCTTCATCGCGTTGGACTGATTATCGTCATCACCGCGTTGCAGTGGGTTTCATGCTGCTGGTTTTGGCGGGACTTTTAGGGTTGACTGCGCTGCGTGTTTATAAAAACTACGCAACGCCATCCACGGAATTCAGCTGGTCTCATCGCGGATTTTCTGATTTTCACAACGGGACTTTTTTGCCAACGCGCGCCTTTGTCGATGGAAAGTCACCCTATTCTTCAGAGGTCGCCAGAGAGTACGGTGTTGCCCGCGCGACGCCACCGTATTCTCCGGTTGTGTTTCTGATTCACATTCCTTTCGCACTGTTACCATTGAGTGTGTCGCGGATTCTGTTCTTCGGGTACACCGCGACGTTGATTGCTGGACTCGCATACTGTGGCCTGAGGATGTCGCGACAACCGTTTCGGTGGTTTGATTTTCTGGCGTTGACCAATCTGTTGCTGCTGTCTCGTCCGGGACATGTCACTTTGTTCACCGGATACTTCACAGCAGAAATCGTGATCGGGTGTGTTATTGCACTTCACTTTTCAAAATCGCGTCCAGTGCTCTCTGGACTGGGCCTAGTACTGGCCTCGATAAAGCCTAACTTCGTTATCCCGCTGATGTTTTTGATGTTGTTTCGAAAGGATTTTCGCGCACTGGCATGGGGCGTTGTGTTCTGCTGTTTGGCCGGGGGAATCGGGGTTGGTTGGCTGAGTTACCACAACGGGTTCTCACAAGTCTTGGCGGATGTCGTCAGTGGTCAACAGTCGCTTCACGTGGATCCGACCGAGATGCCCATTAATACCTGGACCCGAGTTGATTTGCTGGGAATGATCGCCAAAGCAATAGACTGGGTCCCCAGTGACGGCACCTATATGGCTTGCATGTTGGTCATCGCATCGCTGGTTGGGTTCGCGGTAGGTCGCGCCGTCAAGGTAGAAGAGAATCGTGGCGCGACGGGGCCGAGTGCTTTGCTGGTCATGCTGACGGTTTTATTGTCGATCTATCATCACACGTACGATTGCCTACTGATCTCTGTGCCGGCAATCGGTTTGATTTTTTATGGCCGGGATTCCATGAGCCGGGTTTCGTCCGGCACCCGAAGAGTGATCGGGGTGCTGCTGGCGGTTCCGGCAGTGAACTATCTTTCGACGAAATCCGTTATGGAATTGTTACCGCTACCCCCGCTGAGCGTTGCTTGGCAATCGGTGACGATGATAAATGGACTATGCCTTGTTGTTGCACTTTTGGCCACGATCTTCGGGGTTTATCAGGTCGTCGAAAACAAACAAGAGCGTGCTTGATTGAAAGCGCGTCAAATAATAAATCGCCGATAACTGCCTCAATGCTTCTGCGTTTCGTGATCTCGTAAGTGATCGCTCGCTTTGAAATTTGTTCGTCGGAATCTTTTTAACTTTTTGTTGTTGGCCCAGTCGCCTTTGGTGGAGAGGCTGGCACATTTTTGGCACACCGAAGCATGACGGCATGTTGATTTAGTTTTACATCAGGTCGGAGGCCGACACATGAACTGCCGGTGACGCAAGTCACCGGATCCAAACCAACATCCACCAAGCCCGAAGGGAGAAACAAATCCTAACATTCAAAAATGTGTCGCCCTCCGGGCTTCCTTATAAGATCAATCATCTCGGTGGCGACTGCGGCGGAGCAATAGGGATCCCCTCAATCTACCGTCTTCACCCATAGATCAAGATGAAATCGATTGGGTCCGGGGAAGAATGATTCGTTCAAAACCTTTGACAGACGACTCCAGTTTCCAGACGCGGGTTTCTGCTCGCGTGCGAACCCCAGCAGCGATTCCCATTTCGAATTCCGATCCGCTAAAGAGTATCCGGTGGCTTTGTTGTAGTATTTCGATAGCGGATGTTGCTCGGGTAAATTGATGTCGAGTTTCTCTTTTGAGACAAAGAAATAAGGGTCCGTCGTCACGACCTTCTGGCCCGTGTTTTGGTTCTGTATCAAAAACAGTGGCTTGGTCCCCGCGACCGGTCGCGCGTAAACCAAAAAATTGAATTTGGTTTTGGTCTTCGAAGCGGTCGCAGGTTCGGTCGCCATCGCACTGGCAACACCAACGATGGAAACCGAATTGTTATCGACGCTGACACGTAGCTTTGGCGAACTCTTTGCGTCGAAGTCAAGCAACCCATAATCGACGTGATCGACCAATTTGGTTGCCTGCTGCATCACGCGCTTTTTGGGGCCAACCACAAGAAAGCTACGGTACCAAATCGTTTGGCCGGGGCGGATCAAAAGTTTCGGGATCACTTCGCAGACGTCATAGTTCCGAAAACTGTTGGCAGGTCGCGTTTGCCAATCTTTCCACTTCGTCTTATAGGCCGGATGGTTTGCTCGCCAATCACGGTAGAGCGATTGTTCGGTCTGGGCCAGCCCGTTGTATTTTTTGCAGACAGCCACAAACTGCCAAACCTCATCATTCCAAGGCGACTTGTTGCCACCATCGGCGCGCCACGAAGGAGGCACGCTTTCGCCGAAGGGTCCGCGGAGTGAATAGATTTGTCCGCCAGTGCCGAATCGTAGTGAGAAATCGCGTTTGCTGTTTTGAGTGTGCACCATCTCCGCAAGGAACACGTTGGATTCGTCCAGCCCTTCTGCCCAAAGGCTTTTGCTGGGCGTAAAGTTCTTCGAAAGCTCCGAGTGTCCGCGCTGTTTTTCCGGTGCGTTGTAGGTCGCCGCAGGAAAAACATTCAGCAGCGCGTTGTTCATTGTTGACCGAGGTTGCTTCGGTAGGTGGGCCGTTGGTGCCGGTGCAGAGAATTCTTTTGGCTGGGATTCGGATCCCTCGTCGGAGGCCACTAGAACCTTCTCGACCATCTGGGTGTCTAGATTTGATTTCGTCTCTTGCGCGATCACTTGGCTGAACCATAGCGTCGGACCGAGAAGGGCAAGTAAAAATGAGAGTTTCAATGCTGTAATCCAAATCTGCTTTAGACAAGCTGGGTTGTGGCGGGTTCAATTGGAAGTGGCGGAGCATCTTTTCTGAGTGCATGTGGACGGCGACTTGGTAGGTGAAGTGAGCTTGATAGTATTCTTTTCGCTCACTGGGCATCTTTGTTTCGAGTGCTTTCGTTTTCTCCCAAACGCCAGAAAGAACGCTTCGGTTTCCACCAGTGGGCCGCGAGCCAATTTCATGATTTCAGCATACCGATCGACCTTGGGAACGTCTTCTGATTTTTCAACGGCGTCGCTGAAATTTTTGAACTGCTCAAGCTTTTCGAAAGATTCGAAACACGCCGAATCTCTCGTCCATATTGGGGTTCCCTTCATCGCGCGGTGGCCGAGAAAAGTTGCGAGTGGGAGGATCAACAATTCCGCGCTGATTTCCGCTGTTGATTTACTGCCCACATTTTGCGAGGTCGCCGGTGTCGAGCTATCTGCGACTTATGCTCCCGATGGCGTCAGTCAGGTCGCGGCTTTGATGGGCGAAACAGGTCGTGAAGTGAAGCGATCCCAGCCGCTGTTTTGGAAGATGAATTCTGCTTGGCCGGCAAGGTCGTGGCAACCTGACCACTGGGTCTCCTGGGCGGTCGTTGATCAAAAATGGAAACTGGTAGCCAATCACGATCTTTCTTTTAGTGAGCTTTACGATCTATCTCAGGATGCATTGGAGAAGAACAATGTGGCCGAGACAAATCCGGAAGTGCGTCGTCAACTTTTGGCCAAAATCACCGACTGGCAAAAAACACTGCCGGAAAAACCAAGCGGCGACGTCTTCTCAAAATTGAGATCTGAAATTCAGTCTACAAATTAGTCCAACCGAAAGAACCGTTTTGAAAATGGCACGTTGGTGATGTGATCTTGCAAACTATAACAAACGAAGCTCTTCCAAGTCACACATCAACTAATATTTTAGATACCTTAGGTGATCCAATCGCGTGCTTTTCTGCGATGGCAGCGGCCAAACAATTAAACTGTGCCTGCGTTATTGGCGTGACAAGAAATATAGTTCAAGTATTTTACATAGTGGGATAGGTTGGGATTTTCGCTTTGGCAATAATCACTAAATTGCAGCTTCGGCGGCGGTGGGCCAACGGCCAATCCACAGCCCACGTTTGGGGCAAGTAGCGGAAACATCGAATTGCATCGGCACGCTTACCAAAGCAATTTTGAAAGCTGTCGCTCAATGCCTGTTTCAATTCCACAGAGGATTTCATGAGACAACTGGTTATAGGATTTCTGTTCACAGGACTACTTTGCGTTATCTGTGGAGGGCAGGTTTGGGCACAAGACATGGACGAACTTTGGAGCAATAGCGTCGTCAAGCTTCGGGCGCAAGACGCAAAGCGGGGGCAACTTTTTGACCAAGGCAACTACGCCATGTTCATCCATTGGGGGCTCTACGCGCAGCTTGCCAACAAAGTCGACGACAAGACCTACTACGGCATCGGCGAATGGATCATGAATCCAAGGATGGCTGGTATTCCTGTCGAAGAATACAAGAAACTGGCAAAGGACTTCAATCCAGAGAAGTTCGATGCAAAGGCGATCGTCAAAATCGCCAAAGACGCCGGGATGAAGTACATCATCATTACCGCCAAACACCACGACGGTTTCGCGATGTACCACTCCAAAGCCAATGACTTCAACGTCGTCGATGCTACGGAGTGGAACAAAGATCCCATGAAAGATCTTTCGCTTGCCTGCCGCGAAGCGGGCCTTGGATTCGGGTTTTATTACTCGCACAATCAGGACTGGACCTTCCCCGGAGGCAATGGCGGTCCCAAAGTTGACGCCGAGGGGAACGAGGCCACATTTGATGATTACTTTGTCAAAAAGTGCCTGCCTCAAGTCGAAGAGATCACCTCGCAATACGGAAAGATTGAACTGGTTTGGTTTGACACCCCGGGCAAGATGCCCAAGAAGTACGTTCAGCAACTGGTGGATGTCGTTCGCAAAAACCAACCGGACGCGCTCGTCTCGGGCCGTGCCGGTCATAACCTTGGCGACTATCAAACGCTGGGAGACATGGAGGTTCCACTGCGACGTGTCGAAGGTATGTGGGAAAGCGTTGACACCACCAACGACTCATGGGCGTACGCTTGGTACGACAACTTTTGGAAGTCCCCCAAAGAGATCCTTCACCGGCTCACCGCCTGCGTTGCCCGTGGCGGAACGTATATGCTGAACATCGGCCCGCGCGGAGACGGATCGGTTCCTCAACGCGCGATCGATTCGCTCAAAACCGCCGGTGACTGGATCAAACGTTATCCGCAGGTCGTCTATGCGACCGGCCCATCGCCGTGGGATCACGCCATGCCTTGGGGCGACGTTACTTCGAAAGAAAACGAGTTGTTCCTAACGGTTTTTGATTGGCCAACCTCGGGAGAGCTTTGTCTTCCCGGTTTAAAAACGCAAGTCAAATCGGCTCAACTTCTTAACGGTAACGAGTCAACTTCTATCGACGTCACGACCAAGAATGGCTGGACAAAGTTGATGCTGCCGATCCAGGCTCCGGAAAAGATCGCGTCTGTTATTCAGCTTTCTTTCGCCACCAAGCCGCAAGCAGATTCGACGTGGGGAATTGACCCCGAGCATGAGACCGAGATCGCAGCTGAATTTGCATCGGTTGAAATGGCTCAAAAGTCAGAGAAACGCTGGATGGAAAAGTTTGGCGAATGGAAACGCACGACCCACGTGCACGGCTGGAAAACGGTGGAGTCTGATTCGGAGACGCCAACGGTTGAGGGAAAAGCGATTTGGGAAGTCGACGTCATCGAACCCGGAGACTACAACGTAGAACTTACCTATGCGGGGGAAGGACGTTTGGTCTGGGCAGTGGCGATCGAAAATGGCGAATCCATTCAGAACCAACAGAACTCATCGCCTAACTACCAAAAATTCCCTATCGGTTGGATCAAGTTTCCCCAACCCGGACGCTATCGCGTTTGCGTGTCCTTGAAAGAAGGCGATACGGAGAAGGCAAGCCTGAAGGCGATTCACTTTCGTCCGGCTTATTAGGGCTTCATTGTGATTAGGACTTCATTTTGACTAGGGTATCATTTTGATAGCGATTTTCCCAAAGTCGCGTGCTCAACCGATTGCTTAATCCCGAGCCTGACCATCGGCAGACTCGCAATTTACCAGCGATTGGCCGTCAACGGTTAAATCCCCGTTAAAACCAGCGGTTCTAAGGATATGAAAGTATCGAGAAAGATTGGCGAGCTCAACGCGGCTCAAATCGACCGCATCATCCAAATGGCTTGGGAAGATCGAACGACGTTCGATGCTATCGGCGAACAGTTTGGCCTCGATCCGGGAGAAGTCATCAAGTTGATGCGATCGAAACTGAAACCAAATTCGTTTCGACTCTGGCGAAAACGCACCGATGGTCGAAAGACGAAACATCTACAAAAACGTGGCTTTGTCGTCGGTCGGTTTCGTTGCTCATCTCAGCGCGGGTAAAACATGGCGACGCAACTTGTCTGGTTCAAGCGCGATCTACGAGTCCACGATCACATCCCTTTGGTGCAGGCCGCAAACGCCGGCGACTGTGTCGGGCTGTATGTCTACGAACCTGAACTCATCGAGGCGCACGATCACGATGCGGCTCATCTTACTTTTGTTAACGAATCTCTGCTGGAGTTACGGACGCAGCTGGAAAAATTCGGTTGCAGATTGCTACTGCGAGTCGGCACGATGCCAGAGGTGCTGGATCAACTTCATGCTGATCTTGGCTTCGAATCCATTTGGGCTCACGAAGAAACGTTCAACGACATCAGCTACCAGCGGGATCGGCGCGTTCGGGCTTGGGCCAAAACAAAACAAATTCGGTTCATCGAATTGCCTCAGTACGGAGTCGTACGCCGTTTGAAGGATCGCGACCGTTGGTCAACGATACGCAACCAACGGATGAAGCAAACGCCGATTGACCCACCCCCTCAAATTCATCTTCCTCCCGCCGCCAAAACGATTGACGCCGGAGAGATCATGCCGGTGGCGCGGTTCAAAGTTCACAGCTTCGATCGCCGTGAAGTTCAGGTTGGCGGTGAAGGCAATGCCGTCGACTGCCTTCAATCATTCCTCGTTACGCGCGGAGTCAATTACCGCAGCGACATGTCCAGTCCGGTCACCGGCGAGCAAGGCTGCAGTCGCCTGAGCCCTTTTATCGCTTACGGCAACCTTTCGATGCGCACTATCGTTCATCGTACCGCGGCGCGGATCGCAGAGTTAAAGGAGCAGAAAAAATCCGGAATCGCGCTCGAGCCAACGTGGCTGAAGTCGCTTTCGTCATTCCAGTCGCGACTGAGTTGGCATTGCCACTTCATGCAAAAGATGGAAGACGAACCGGGGATCGAGTTTGAGAACTTCAACCGAGCCTACGATGGGCTGCGCGAAGACGAATTCAACCGCAGTTACTTCGACGCCTGGTGCCATGGCCAGACGGGCTACCCGATGGTCGACGCTTGTATGCGGGCATTGCATCAGACCGGCTGGATCAACTTTCGCATGCGCGCCATGTTGGTTTCGTTCGCGTCTTACCATCTTTGGTTGCACTGGCGAGAACCGGCGATCTACCTTGCTCGCCTATTCCTGGACTACGAACCAGGAATCCACTACAGCCAGATCCAGATGCAATCGGGCGTAACGGGAATCAACACCGTGAGAATCTATTCGCCCATCAAACAAGTCACCGATCAGGATCCGCAGGGGATTTTCATTCGGCGATTCGTGCCTGAATTGGCCGATGTGCCTGACAAACACTTGGCTCAGCCCCACAAGATGAACCTGATGGAACAAACCCTCTTTGGTTGTCAAATTGGCAAAGACTATCCCCTACCGATCGTCGACCATCAACAGCGTTACAAAGCGGCTCGAGATCGCATCCACGCTCACAAAAAGTTACCCTCGACGCGCGAGGCATCGGCGAAGGTCTATCTCAAACACGGCAGTCGCAAAACACCGATGAAAAGAAGGTAGTTTTAGCAGGTGACTTCGGCGACCCAAGCCAAGTGGCTTCGAGTTTGCCTCGTTGATGCCAACCACGACAGCGTCGATGCATCCAATTTAAAGGCTGGACATTATCCGGCGGAGATCATTGTAAGTTTTCTGCAGCCCACTTTTTTTACAGTGACTTCAAGAACGCAATGAGGGCGTCGCGTTCGGCGGCTGTCATGTTGCAGAACGCGTCTTTCGCAGCATCAGCTTCGCCACCATGCCACAGGATTGCTTCCTCTAAAGTTTCGGCGCGACCATCGTGTAAGTAAGCCTCTCCGGTTTCAGCAACGCCGGCGGTGTGGCCAAGATTCCAAAGCGGCGACGTGCGCCATTCTGATCCCGTGGCGATGCCTTCGCCCATATTGTCGGCCAACCCCGGCCCCATATCGTGCAGCAGCATGTCGCTGTAGGGGCTGATCGTTTGGTTACGTAGTTCCGTCATTGGGTGCGTAGCGCTGGTCATGAATTGCGGCGTGTGGCACTTGGCACATCCTGCGCTGGCAAACAGTGTTTCGCCTTGCAGTGCTTGGGGATCGCTGAGATTCCGCCGAGCCTGGACGCCCAAAAGCGCTGTGTAGCGCGTCATAAGATCAAGTTCCGCGTCCGTAATACCAGATCCTGTTCCCGCGGTTCCGTCATCCAGCACTGGAAAAACAGACGTCGTAATTCCGATATCACCGTTGAGCGCGCCTGCGATTTGATGGGCCACCAAAGCATGAGAACCTTTGAACCCAAATCGGCCCAATCGCGACTGCCCTGTTTCTGGATCGGAAACGATTTGAGGGCGACCGGAGATGCCGTCGTTGTCTGAATCGTCTGGGTCCGCCAACGCCATCACGCTGCTCTCGGTGATGGCTTCCAGCAAACCCATCCCTACCAGCGGCGGGGCAAGACGTACTGAGAAATGGGATGGCGTGGTGTCGCTGAAGGCGTAGTTCGGCTTTCGCAATGTGAAAGACGTTCCATCTCCATACTGGCCGTTGATCGTGCTGTAGCTGCTAATGGTGGCGTCGCCTTCGGTCGCTACTCCATTGATACTGCGCGGTTGGAATACCGAACCAAGAACTGGATGGGGCGTTCCGCTTGAATCACTTCCCACTTTCACGTTCGATTCGATCATAGATTGCCCGATCGCTGGAGGCAGCGCTCGACCGTTATTGACGTGACACGCGACGCAGCTGCGGGCGATATACTTTGAACCAAGTTTACCTACCTGTTCGGCGAAGACAGGATTTCCCGATTCGGAGTGGGTGCCATCGCCGAAGTTGGTGTGATGCAATCGACGGCCCAGCATGAAATCAACTCCGCTTCTTGGAGCCAGATTGCCTGCGATTTGCTTAAACGCATTGTCCGGTTCATCAGAGTACGGATAGTGCACCGTCGTCTTTCCGCCCAGCCACGCATTGACTGGCAACGGATAAGAATCGAGGCTCTGGTTGACGTTGCCCACGATGCCTCCGTCGAAGCCCAAGTCTTTCCCTTGAGCCCATGGCACAATGCCTTCGCCAACGATGTAAAGCAAGGTAGTTCCGTAGTAATTGTTGCGTCCGTGACGCGGGTTCTTCAGGAACTGACTGATTTCGATCTCCACACGATCGCCGACTTCAATGGCGCGGAACAGTTGATTGTTAAAGGAGATGGTTGCTGAATAGTTATAGTCGGTCTCGCCCGGCGTTGCCGAAGGCGTGGTAGAAACAAGCGTCGCGATCTGGTTATGCGAATACTCGGCCAGTGTATTGAAGCCTCGGAAGAACGTCCGAAATTCAGCTGGGTTCAGTTCGTCCAAGGTTGTGTAGTTGAAGGTAATATCCGTTCCTCCGTTTCTGCCGACACGGTCAATGATTTCGATGTTCATCGTCCGCTGCTCCCAATACCAACTCAGGTAGTGGTCGTAGGCGTTGAACATGAATTCGCGCGCGTGACGGTCTCGAGCGCGATCTGACAAATAAGTGATCAGCGCCGCAGGCGTATCCACGGTGGTCTCCGGTTCCAGTTGCGTGGTCGCATCGTAAAGAGGAACAATATTGATTGCCGCGTCCGGTTGAGCTGTGACCATGGCGTTGCTGGGGCTACTCTTGCGTCCCGAAGCAACGGCAACAACTGCGACGTGCATCGTTTGTCCCGCGGGCAATCCGGAAATCGTGGCGCTGTTTACGTTACCGACTGGTTTTACGTTGGTGAGGCTTGAGGCGGATGAGCCGTAGTGGACTTCGTATCCGTTGACTTCTTCAGTGGAACTGTCTGACCAAGACAGGCTGATCGAATTTGCGGATCCTGAGGGAACCGTTTTCAGATTCGCCGGCGCTTCGACCACGAGGCTCAATGCTTCAATGAAGCCTGC